>DASRYN010000349.1:0-12714 GCA_035687185.1 Pseudoxanthomonas sp.
GACAAGAAGGCCGGCCGCGTGGCCGCCGACGGCCGCATCGCCGTGGCCCAGGACGGCGGCAAGGCCGTGCTGGTGGAGATCAACTCCGAAACCGACTTCGTGGCCAAGGACGCCAACTTCCTGGCCTTCACCGAGGCCGTCGGCCAGGCCGCGCTGGCTTCGGGCGCCGCCGACGTCGAGGCGCTGAAGGCCGCCAGGCTGGCTTCCGGCGAGACCGTCGAGGAAGCCCGCGCCGCCGTCATCGCCAAGGTCGGCGAGAACGTGCAGGTGCGCCGCCTGGCCCGCATCGACAGCGGCAACAACGTCGCCGCCTACGTGCACGGCGGCCGCATCGGCGTGCTGGTCGAGGTCAAGGGCGGCGACGCCGAGCTCGCGCGCGGCATCGCCATGCACGTGGCGGCCATGAACCCGCCGCACATCAAGGCCTCGGACGTGCCGGCCGAGTTCATCGCCAAGGAGAAGGAGATCGAGCTGGCCAAGATGTCCGACAAGGACAAGGCCAAGCCCGCCGAGATCCTGGAGAAGATCATCTCCGGCAAGATCGCCAAGATCGTCAACGAGGTGACCCTGTACGGCCAGCCGTACGTGCTGGACACCAACCAGACCGTCGAGCAGGCGCTCAAGGCCGCCGGCGCCGAGGTGCTGCGCTTCGACCGCCTGGCCGTGGGCGAGGGCATCGAGAAGAAGGAAGACGACTTCGCCGCCGAAGTGATGAAGCAGGCCGGCCTGGCCTGATTCCGGCCGCCAGCGGCCCCAGCGAGAAGCCGCGGCCCTGCCGCGGCTTCTCGCGTTTGCGGCCCCCGCCTCGGCGCGCGGGGCCGCCGAACCCGCCGAAACTGCTTACGGCGGCACGTATTTGCCGGCATACTCGCGGGCGACGCCTCCCGCCCCCCGCACCCCGAGCGATGCGACCGGAACTCGAAGCCAGTCTCCTGCACTGCCGCAACCTGGCCTCCCCTCCCGGCGTGGCGCTGCAGATCATCGAACTGGCGCAGGACCCGAACGCCGACCTCGGCGCCACCGCGCGGGTCATCGGGCTGGACCCGGCGCTGAGCGCGCGCATGCTGCGCGTGGCCAATTCCCCGCTGTACGCCGGCCGCCGCCGCGTGGAGACCCTGGCGCAGGCGCTGACCATGCTCGGCCTCAACGCGACCCTCAGCCTGGCGCTGGGATTCTCGCTGGTGCACGGCCTGCGCGGACGCAACGGCACCGCCGTGGAACAGGAACGGATCTGGCGCCGCAGCGTGCTGGCGGCGCTGGCCGCACGCCTGCTGGGCGAGCGCCTGGGCGTGCAGCGCGTGGAGGACCTGATGCTCGCCGGCCTGCTGCAGGACATCGGCGGGCTGGCGCTGCTGCAGGTCGCACCGGAGGACTACGCCGCGCTGCGCGCCCGCGCGCCCGACAACGCCGCGCTGATGCGCCTGGAGCGCGAGGCCTTCGGCGCCGACCATGCCGAGGTGGGCGCCTGGCTGGCCCGCCACTGGCAGTTGCCCGCCTACCTGGCGCAGGCCATCGCCAACAGCGAGTCCGGGCCGTGCCAGGACCCGTTCCTGTCCAGCGTGGTCGCCTCCGGCTCGGTCGCCGACCTGTGGCTGGCCGAGGCCGACCCGGCCGGCGCCCTGCGCGCCGCCGCCGCCGCGCGGGTGGGTGCCTGCCCCGGCGCCGACGCGGCGGTGCTGGACGACCTGCTGGCACGCATCGGCCAGGCGCTGCCGGAGATCGGCGCGCTGTTCGAGGTGCGCATCCACCACCCCGAGCACCTGGAGGCCATCGTCGACCAGGCCAAGGAGCTGCTGATCCTGCGCAACCTGCGCGAGATCCAGGAGGCCACCCAGGCCCGCCACGAGGCCGAGCAGTCCGAGGAGCGCATCCGCCGCCTGGCCGAGCAGTCGCGCCGGGACCCGCTCACCGGCGTGTACAACCGGCTGCAGATGGAAGAAGTGCTCGAGCGCGAGTTCGCCACCGCGGTGGCGCTGCAGCAGCCGCTGTCCATCGCCTTCATCGACCTGGACGACTTCAAGCAGATCAACGACCGCTACGGGCACCTGGTGGGCGACCAGGTGCTGCGCCAGTTCGCGCAGACCCTGCAGCGCATGCTGCGCAGCACCGACCTGGTGGCGCGCTACGGCGGCGAGGAGTTCCTGGTCGTGCTCAGCCATTCCAACGAGGCCGCGGCCGCGCGCGTGCTGCAGCGCATCCTCGAGGAGACCGCGCGCGAGCCCATGGCGGTGGTGGACGGCGAGCCGCTGCACGTGACCTTCTCCGCAGGCCTGGCCACGCACGACGACGACGCCAGCCGCTTCGCGGACGCGCGCAGCCTGCTGCAGGCGGCCGACGACGCGCTCTACGGCGCCAAGCGCGAGGGCCGCAACCGGGTGACCCAGCACGGGCAGTGAAAGGCGCCGCGCGCGCGTGGCGCATACGCCGGGCGAGTGCGCTTTCCGCTAGAATCCGCGCGTTTGCCACCGCCGAGACCCCGCCATGTCCCCACTCGCCCACCGCCGCGTCCTGCTGAAGCTCTCGGGGGAGGCGCTGATGGGGGCCGAGGACTACGGCATCGACCCGGGCGTGATCGGCCGCGTCGCCCGCGAGGTGATGGAGGCGCGCGAGGCCGGCGCGGAGATCGCCCTGGTGATCGGCGGCGGCAACATCTTCCGCGGCGCCGGCCTGGCCGCCGCGGGCATGGACCGCGTGACCGGCGACCAGATGGGCATGCTGGCCACGGTGATCAACGCCCTGGCCATGCAGGACGCGCTGGAGAAGCTCGGCGGCAAGGTCCGGGTGATGAGCGCGATCAAGATCAACGACGTGTGCGAGGACTACATCCGCCGCCGCGCCGTGCGCCACCTGGAGAAGGGCCGCATCGCGATCTTCGCCGCCGGCACCGGCAACCCGTTCTTCACCACCGACTCGGCCGCGGCCCTGCGCGCGATCGAGATCAACGCCGACCTGCTGCTCAAGGCCACCAAGGTCGACGGCGTCTACGACCGCGACCCGAAGAAATACCCCGACGCGGTCCGCTTCGAGGAGCTGGACCATGACGAGGTCATCGCCCGCGACCTTCAGGTGATGGACACCGCCGCCTTCGCCCTGTGCCGCGACCACGGCATCCCGCTGCGCGTCTACGACGTCTCGGTGCCCGGCAACCTCATGCGCATCCTGCGCGGCGAGAACATCGGCACCCTGGTCCGCGGCCGCGCCTGAGGCCGCCCGCCGGGTCCGCCGCGGCCCGGCGCCCCCGCCTCCCCCGCCCGCCGGGCGGTCCGTCCACGGCCGTTGCCCGTATAATCGGCCGATTCACGCTCCACGACGGAATACGGCGATGCTCAACGAAATCAAGCAAGACGCGCAGACCCGCATGGCCAAGAGCATCGAGGCGCTGCGGCACAACCTGGTCAAGGTCCGCACCGGGCGTGCCAGCACGGCGCTGGTCGAGCACCTCAAGGTCAACTACTACGGCTCGGACATGCCGCTGTCGCAGGTGGCCAGCATCGCGGTGACCGACGCCCGCTCGCTGACCATCACCCCCTGGGAGAAGCAGATGGTCGGCGCGGTCGAGAAGGCCATCCTGGCCTCGGACCTGGGCCTGACCCCGAACACCGCCGGCACCACCATCCGCCTCAACCTGCCCGCCCTGACCGAGGAGCGCCGCCGCGAGCTGTCCAAGGTGGTGCACGCCGAGGGCGAGGACGCCAAGGTCGCCATCCGCAACATCCGCCGCGACGCCAACCAGCAGATCAAGGACCTGCTGAAGGAGAAGCAGGTGACCGAGGACGAGGTCCGCCGCGCCGAGGAGGATATCCAGAAGCTCACCGACAAGGCGATCAAGGACGTCGACGAGGTGGTCAAGTCCAAGGAACAGGAACTGATGGCGGTCTGAGCGGTCTGCATTCCGCATGACGGCCATGCCTCCCGACCGCGCCAGCGCCCCGATTCCGCGCCACCTGGCCATCATCATGGACGGCAACGGGCGCTGGGCGCAGCGCCGCCGCCGCCCGCGCGCGGTCGGCCACCGCGCCGGCGCGCGGGCGGTGAACCTCACCATCGACTTCTGCCTGGAGCGCGGCATCGCCGCGCTCACGCTGTTCGCGTTCTCCAGCGAGAACTGGGGCCGGCCGGAGGAGGAGGTGGGCGCGCTGATGAAGCTGTTCCTCAACGCGCTCGAGCGCGAAGTCGAGGAACTGGACCGCCGCGACGTGCGGGTGCGCTTCATCGGCGAGCGCGGGCGCTTTCCCGAGGAGATCCGCACGCGCATGGCCGCGGCCGAGGCGCAGACGGCCGGCAACGGGCGCCTGCAGCTGAACATCGCCGCCAGCTACGGCGGCCGCCAGGACATCGCCGCGGCCGCGCGCGCGCTGGCGCGCGAGGTGGCCGCCGGCCGCCTGGACCCGGAACGCATCGACGAGGCCGCGGTGGCCGCGCACGTGTCGCTGGCCGACCTGCCGCCGCCGGACCTGTTCATCCGCACCGGCGGGGACTGCCGGATCAGCAATTTCCTGCTCTGGCAGCTGGCCTACACCGAGCTCTGGTTCACCGAGACGCTGTGGCCGGACGTGGACGCCGCGCTGCTGCAGCAGGCCCTGGACGACTACGCCGGGCGCGAGCGCCGCTTCGGTCTGACCAGCGCCCAGGTCGCCGCCAACGAGGTGCCGGCATGACCCGTACCCGCGTCCTGGCCTCGCTGGTGATGGCCCCGGCCGCGATCGCGGCCATCCTGTTCCTGCCCACCCCGTGGCTGGCCGCGCTGGCCGCGGTGGTGCTGCTGGCCGCGCTGTGGGAATGGCTGAAGCTGGCCGGCATCGACGACAGCCTGCCGCGCACCGTGCTGCTGCTGCTGAACCTGCTGCTGATGGTGCTGCTGGTGTGGGGATCCCGCGGAGAGTCCGGGTTCTCGCCGGTGCTGTTCCAGATCGTCACCCTGGCCGGGGCCGCCGCCTGGCTGGGCGCGCTGCTGTGGCTGTGGCGGCCGGGCATCAGCGCCGACCACCGGCCGTGGACCCGCGCGTTCAAGCTGGCGGCCGGCACGCTGGCGGTGGTGCCGGCCTGGTGCGCGCTGTGCCTGGTCCACTCGGACAACTTCGCCGCGCTGGGCAGCGCCGACCCCACCGTGGCGCACCGCTGGCTGCTGGCCGCCCTGGCCCTGGTGTGGGCGGCGGACTCGGGCGCCTACTTCACCGGGCGCCGCCTCGGCCGGCGCAGGCTGGCCCCGTCCATCAGCCCCAACAAGACCGTCGAGGGCGCTGCCGGCGGCATCGTGGCCGGCCTGGCGGTGGCGCTGGCCTTCGGCGCGTTCGCCGGCGCCGGCCTGGCGCAACTGCCGGCGCTGGCGCTGGTGGCGCTGGCGGCGGTGCTGGCCTCCATCGTCGGCGACCTGGCCGAAAGCCTGCTCAAGCGCCAGGCCGGGGTGAAGGATTCCGGCGACCTCATTCCCGGCCACGGCGGCGTCCTGGACCGGGTGGACGGCGTGCTCGCGGCCCTGCCGGTGTTCGCCATCGGCAAGGACGTCTTCGGCTTCTGAGCCCGACCGCCATGCAGCCCGCTGCGGAACAGATGCGCCAGGTCGCGGTGTTCGGCGCCACCGGATCCATCGGGACCTCGGCGCTGGACGTGATCGCGCGCCACCCCGGGCGCATGCGCGCCAGCGTGCTGGCCGCCGGCCGCAACGTGGAGGCGCTGCTGCGCCTGTGCCGGGCGCATCGCCCCGACCACGCCGTGGTCGCCGACCCGGCCTGCCTGCCCCCGCTGCGCGACGGCCTGCGCCAGGCCGGCCTGCCTACCCGCGCCCACGCCGGCGACGAGGCGCTGCGGGCGCTGGCCGCCGGCCCGGAGTGCGACACGGTGGTGGCCGCCATCGTCGGCGCCGCGGGCCTGGGCTCCACCCTCGCCGCCGCATCCGCCGGCAAGCGGCTGCTGCTGGCCAACAAGGAATCGCTGGTGCTGGCCGGCGAGCTGGTGATCGCCGCCGCGCGGCGCTCCGGCGCGCAGATCGTGCCGGTCGACAGCGAACACAGCGCGGTGTTCCAGTGCCTGCGCTCGTGCCGGCCCGACGGCGTGCGCCGCCTGGTGCTCACCGCGTCCGGCGGCCCGTTCCGCGGCTGGGACCGCGACCGGCTGGCGCAGGTGACGCCGGCGCAGGCGGTGGCGCACCCCAAGTGGTCGATGGGACCGAAGATCTCGGTCGACTCGGCCACGCTGATGAACAAGGGCCTGGAGGTGATCGAGGCCCACCACCTGTTCGGCCTGCCCGGCGAACGCATCGACGTGCTGGTCCACCCGCAGAGCCTGGTGCACGCGCTGGTGGAATACGTCGACGGCTCCACCCTGGCCCAGCTCGGGCTGCCGGACATGCGCACCGCGCTGGCGGTGGGGCTGGGCTGGCCGGAGCGCCTGGACTCGGGCGTGGCCGGGCTGGACCTGCTGGCCCAGGGGCGGCTCGAGTTCGAGGCGCCGGACCTGCACGCCTTCCCCTGCCTGCGCCTGGCGCGCGAGGCGCTGGCTGCGGGCGGCACCGCGCCGGCCGTGCTCAACGCGGCCAACGAGGAGGCGGTTTCAGCCTTTCTTCAGGGCCGGATCGGTTTCCTAGCCATTCCCGCGCTGGTCGAGGACGTCCTCGCCGCCCTGCCGGCCCTGCCGGCCGCCTCGCTGGATGCGCTGCTGGCGGCCGATGCGGACGCGCGCCGGCTGACCCGCGACAGGATCGACCCCACCGCCCCACGGACCGCCACCGCATGAGCGCCACCCCCGCCTGCCAGGGCCACGCCCATGGGTGACTTCCTCGGCTCGGTCTGGTGGCTGGTGGTCAGCCTCGGGCTGCTGGTCACCTTCCACGAATTCGGCCACTACTGGGTCGCGCGCCGCTGCGGCGTGGACGTGCTGCGCTTCTCGGTCGGCTTCGGCCGCCCGCTGTGGTCGCGCCGCAACCGCGCCGGCACCGAGTTCGCCATCGCCGCGATCCCGCTCGGCGGCTACGTGAAGATGCTGGACGAGCGCGAGGGCGACGTGCCGGTCGCGCGCCAGGCGCACGCCTTCAACCGCCAGGGCGTGTGGCAGCGCATCGCCATCGTCGCCGCCGGGCCGGCGGCCAACCTGCTGCTGTGCGTGCTGCTGCTGTGGGCGATGTTCCTGGTCGGCCGCCAGGATTACGCGCCGGTCGTCGGCCGCAGCGAGGGCATCGCCGCACAGGCCGGCTTCCAGCCGGGCGAGCGCCTGGTCGAGGTGGCCGGGCGCGAGGTGGCGACCTGGACCGAGGCGACCCTGGCCATGGCCGCGCCAGCGCTGGACCGGCGCGACATCCAGGTGCAGGCCGAGGACGCCGACGGCAACCGCGTGGCCCGCACCCTGCGGCTGTCGCAGCTGCCGGCGCAGCTGGACGAGCGCCGCATCCCGGAAATGGCCGGCTTCACCTGGCATTTCCTGCTGGCCCCGGCGGTGATCGACGCCGTGCGCGAGGACGGCCCGGCCGCCGGCGTGCTGCAGCCGGGCGACCTGGTCCTGGCCGTGGACGGGACCCGGGTGGATTCGGCCGACGAGGTCGCCCCGCTGGTGCAGGCGCTGGGCGAGCGCGGCGGCACGGCCATGGTCGAGGTGGAGCGGGCCGGCGAGCGCCTGGCCCTGGAACTGCAGCCGCGGCGCAGCACCGACCCCCTGCGCGCCGGCGCCTGGGAGCTGGGCATCGTGCTGGCGGCCCCTCAGGCGCCGGCCTACGACGCCGAGCAGCGGTTCGGGCCGCTGGCGGCGGTCCCGGCCGCTTTGCGCGAGACCGGCCGGCTGGCCGTGGACTCCCTGGGCATGATGCGGCGCATGCTGACCGGCGAGGCCTCGGTCAGGAACCTGTCCGGGCCGGTGACCATCGCCCGCGCCGCCAACGCCTCGGCCAAGCGCGGCGCCGACTGGTTCCTGTACTTCCTGGCCCTGCTGTCGCTGAGCCTGGCCATCATCAACCTGCTGCCCATCCCGATCTTGGACGGCGGTCACCTGCTGTATTACCTTATCGAGTTGGTCAAGGGCAGTCCGTTGAGCGAACGCGCGATGGCCGCCGGGCAGTACGTCGGCCTGGCCCTGCTGGCCGGATTGATGGGCCTGGCCTTCTACAACGACATACTGGGCCTGTTTCCGCGATGACCCCCACGACCCCGGGCGCCGAGCACCGGCCCCTCCTGCCCCAACGCCCCGCCATCGGATGTGACATGACGCGATTCCCCACTCGCCGCCTGCTCGCCCTCGCCCTCGCCTCGTCCCTGAGCCTGCCGGCGATGGCGCAGTCGGTCGCGCCGTTCACCGTGCAGGACATCCGCATCGACGGCCTGCAGCGCATCGCGGCCGGCACCGTGTTCACCTACCTGCCGGTCGAGCGCGGCGAGACGCTGGACCAGGCCGCCGCCGGCGAGACCATCCGCGCCCTGTACCGCACCGGCTTCTTCGAGGACGTGCGCCTGGACCGCCAGGGCGACATCCTGGTGGTGACGGTGGTCGAGCGGCCGGCGATCAACAAGCTGACCGTCAACGGCAACAAGGACATCAAGAGCGAGGACCTGCTCAAGGGCCTGGAGGACATCGGCCTGGCCGAGGGCGAGACCTTCGACCGCCTGAGCCTGGACCGCGTCACCCAGGAACTGACCCGGCAGTACAACAACCGCGGCAAGTACAACGTGCAGATCACGCCCACGGTCAGCCAGCTGGACCGCAACCGCGTGGACGTGACCATCGACATCAAGGAAGGCAAGGCGGCCAAGATCCGCCACGTCAACCTGATCGGCACCGACAGCTTCGACAACGAGCAGATCCTCGAGAGCTGGGAATCGCGCGAGAGCAGCTGGCTGTCCTGGTACCGGCGCGACGACCAGTACTCCAAGGAGAAGCTCTCCGGCGACATGGAGAAGCTCAACTCCTGGTACCTGGACCGCGGCTACGTGGACTTCAGCATCGACTCCACCCAGGTGTCGATCAGCCCCGACAAGCGCGACATGTACCTCACCGCCTCGGTCACCGAGGGCGAGGTCTACACCATCTCCGAGATCAAGGTCACCGGCGACACCATCCTCCCGCAGGAGCAGATCGAGCGCATGGTGATGTCCAAGCCGGGCGACACCTTCTCGCGCGCGCGCCTGGAGGCCACCTCCGAGGCGATCACCAACACGCTCAGCAACATCGGCTACGCCTTCGCCCGGGTGAACCCGGTGCCCACGCCCAACCGCGCCGACCGCACGGTGGCCATCAACATGCAGGTGGTGCCCGGCCCGCGCGTGAACGTGCGCCGGATCCAGTTCAAGGGCAACACCCGCACCTCCGACGAGGTGCTGCGCCGCGAGATGCGCCAGTTCGAGAACAGCTGGTACTCGCAGGCCGCCATCGACCGCTCCAAGGTGCGCCTGCAGCGCCTGGGCTACTTCGAGACCGTCGAGGTGGAGACGCCCGAGGTGCCCGGCAGCGGCGACCAGGTGGACGTGGTGTTCAACGTCAAGGAAACCACCTCCGGCAGCTTCGTCTTCGGCATCGGCTACTCGCAGCTGGCGGGCATGACCGCCTCGGTCCAGCTGTCGCAGAACAACTTCCTCGGCGGCGGCAACCGCGTGTCGGTCGAGGCGCAGCGCAGCGACTACCTGCAGCGCTACTCGTTCTCCTACCTCAACCCGTTCTTCACCGACGAGGGCGTGTCGCTCGGCTACAACCTGTGGTGGCGCGAGCTCGACTACTCCGACTTCAACACCGCCCAGTACAACAGCACCAACGCCGCGGCGCAGGCGGTGCTCGGCCTGCCGATCACCGAGCACAGCTCGGTCTCGCTGCTGTTCGGCATCGACAGCAACCAGATCCAGACCTACGCCGGCAGCACCCCGCAGTCGATCATCGACTACGTCAACGCGATCGGGCAGCGCACCTTCCACGCCTGGCGCACGGAGCTGGGCTGGGCGCGCGACACCCGCAACGACTACTTCATGCCCACCATGGGCATGTACCAGCGCGTGGGCCTGGAAACCACCCTACCCGGCTCGACGGTCGAGTACTACAAGATCAACTACGAGTTCTCGAAGTACTGGATGCTCAGCCCGGCCTTCGTGCTGCGCACCGGCCTGGACCTGGGCTACGGCGACAGCTACGGCAACGACAGCGTGCGCGCCCTCTGCTACACGCCGGGTTCGTACGTGGACACCGATGGCGACGGCAAGATCGACACCTGGGTGCCCGGCGCGCCCCCCAGCGATCCGTGCCTGCCGAGCTCGCCGGACTACGACAAGACCGTCACCGCCACCGGCCTGCCGTTCTTCGAGAACTTCTACGCCGGCGGCACCCGCTCGGTGCGCGGCTTCCGCGACAACACCCTGGGCCCGCGCTCGGAGCCGATCGCCGGCTACCGCGGCCAGCCGCTGGGCGGCTCGCTGAAGACCGTCGGGCAGATCGAGCTGGTGTTCCCGAGGCTGTTCGACAGCCGCGCCGCGCGCGTCTCGGCCTTCGTCGACTTCGGCAACGTGTACAACGGCATCGACGACTTCGACGCCGGCAAGCTGCGCGCCTCGGCGGGCGTGGCTCTGCTGTGGCGCGCGCCGGTGGGCCCGATCTCGATCAGCTACGCCTACCCCTTCAAGAAGGAGGAGGGCGACGAGATCGAGCGCCTGCAGTTCACCTTCGGCGGCGGCTTCTGACCGGCGCCATCGGAACGACCTGAGGGAAGGGCGCCGCGAGGCGCCCTTTTCCGTGGCCGGTGGCCGGCCGGGCCTACGCGGTCGCGTCGGCGGCGTCGGCGAGGGCGCCCAGCTGCTGCAGCACGGCGGTCGCATAGCTGCCCGGGGGCAGCGTGAACGACAGGCGCAGGCTGGAGGCGTCCGGCCAGTCCCAGGCCAGCTCCCCGGGCCGCACGCGCAGCGCGCGCCGTTCCTGCGCCAGCCCGTTCCGTTCCAGGCCCTCGCGCAGGGCCAGGGACTCGTCGTCCGCCAGCGCGGCCAGCTCCAGGTCGCGGCAGGCGCCCTGGCTGCGCAGCTCGCCGCGGCCCCATAGCGGGCCGCTGGGATGGATATCGAACGCGGCCAGGCGCGCGGCCAGCGACTCGCTCCACGGCTCCGGGCCGAACACGCTGCGGCTGCCGGCCAGCATCCACACCTCCCCGTCCAGGCCGCGTTCCCAGCTGCCGTCGGCCACGCGCGCTGCGAGCACGCGGTTGAACAGCGCCGAGCGCGCGGCCGAAAGCAGCAGCGAGCGCTGCTCGCGTCCCATGCGCTTGCCGCGCCCGTCCCGCGCGAACAGCGCCAGCGCCTTGCCGACGTTGCCGCCGCCGTGGCCGAAACGTTGTCCACCGAACGCGTTGGGTACGCCGCGGGCCGCGATCTGGCCCAGGCGCGCCTCGATCGCCGCGTGCGCGCCGGCCACGTCGCGCAACACCAGCCCGAAGCGGTTGCCGGCCAGCGCCCCGCGCTGCAGCTTGCGCCCGTGCCAGGCCGCGTCGACCACGCGCAGGCCGTCCACCTGCAGCGCGGCCGGGTCCGGCGCGGCCTTCTTCGGCAGGTGCACGCTGAAGCGCTGGCGGGTCACCGCATGCCGGTCCTTGAGCCCGGCGTAGCCGATCCCGGATTCGTGGATGCCCGCCCACTGCGCCAGCGCGCGGGCCACGAAGGCGGTGTTCAGGCCGCGCTTCTCCACCGTCAGCAGCAGGTGCTCGCCTGCGCCGGCGGGCTCGAACGCGGGCAGTTCCTCGACGCGGAAATCCTCGGGCACCGCGCGGATGCGCGCCGACAGCACCGGTCCGCCGAAGGCGTCGCCGGGCTCGCTCACGCCCGCACCAGCAGCACCACCGCCTGCGCGGCGATGCCCTCGCCGCGGCCGGTGAAGCCGAGCCTTTCGCTGGTGGTCGCCTTCACGCTCACGCCGCCGGGGCCGATGCCCAGGTCGTCGGCGATGGCCTGGCGCATCGCCGGCGCATGCGGGCCGACCTTGGGCCGCTCGCAGACCACGGTGACGTCGGCATTGCCGACCCGCCAGCCACGCTCGCCGATCAGCCGGTTGCAGTGGCGCACGAAGGCGCGGCTGTCGGCGCCCTTCCACTGCGGGTCGCTGGGCGGGAAATGCACGCCGATGTCGCCCAGCGCCAGCGCGCCGAGCATGGCGTCGCACAGCGCATGCAGGACCACGTCGCCGTCGCTGTGCGCCAGCACGCCCTGCGTGTGCGGCACGCGCACGCCGCCGAGCATGACGTGGTCGCCCTCGCCGAAGGCGTGGACATCGAAACCCTGGCCGATGCGGAAGGGAGGATTGTGGTCTGCCATCGGTCGCTCGTGGTTCCGGCCGGATGCCGCAGCGTATTGTGCAGCCCGGCCTGCCATCGCGCGACCGCCCCCGCGTCATGCCGCACGTGCGACGCGATCGACCGCGGCCGGGCGGCCCCGGTCGCCCGCAAGCGGCCGCCTGCGGGGGGCGGCGTTGGGGCCTAGGCGCCCGCCGGCCGCCGCGAGAGTTCGTACTCGAACCGCGCCAGGTCCGCCGGCGTGGTGATCTTGAAATTGTCCTCGCGGCCTTCCACCAGCAGCGGGCGCAGGCCCTGGCGTTCCAGCGCCATCGCCTCGTCGGTGACTTCCATCCCCTCCGCCGCCGCGGCGTGCAGGGCGCGGGTCAGTTGCAGGCGGCGGAACAGCTGCGGGGTCAGCGCGCGCCACAGGCGCTCGCGTGGTTCGGTGCGGTCGATGCCGCCGTCGTCGCCGGCGCGCTTGAGCGTGTCGCGCACCGGCG
>DASRYN010000350.1:0-3069 GCA_035687185.1 Pseudoxanthomonas sp.
CGACCAGGTGGTGCGAGGCGTGCTTGAGGTGGCGGCGGATCTGGCGGAAGCGCCCGGTCACCGGCTCGCACTCCAGCAGGGCGTAGCGCGAGGTGGGGAAACCCGCCGACGGCAGCGGCAACTCGCCGGTGGCCAAGCGGCGGAAGCGGGTGAGCGCGGGCTTCTTCTGCGGCTTGCCGGGCCCGCCGTCCAGCGGGTGGTCGATCTCGAAGGACGCCTCCGGCCAGCCGCGGCACACCGCCAGGTAGCGTTTGCGCAGCTGCTGCGCCATCACCGCGCGGCCGAGTGCCGAAGCGGTGTCGCGGTCGAAGGCCAGCAGCAGGCAGCCGGAGGTGGCGCGGTCCAGCCGGTGCACCAGGTGGATGCCGCGGCCGAACTGCGCGCGCAGCCGGTCGGCGGCGAAGTCGGTCTCGTCGGCGGCCAGCGCGCTGTCGTGCACCATCAGCCCGGCGGGCTTGTCCACCACCGCCAGCCATCGATCCTCGTACAGCACGGGCAACTGCATGCATTCACCTGCAACCGATGCGGCCCCGGCCGCCCTTTGCGACAATCCCGGCGCCGGTACGACGCCGGCGTTCCGACGGAGACCAAGGATGATCCCACGCAAGCCGATTCTCGCATTCGCCCTGGCGCTCGCCCTCGTGCTGCCGGCCGGCCCGCTGGCCGCCGCCGAGGTCGCCCTGCCCAGGGGCGTGGCCGCCGGGCCGAGCATCGAGGGCATCAGCGAGTACACCCTGGCCAACGGGCTGCGGGTGCTGCTGTTCCCGGACCCCACCAAGCCCACGGTCACGGTCAACGTGACCTACCGCGTGGGCTCGGTGCACGAAGGTTACGGCCAGACCGGCATGGCCCACCTGCTCGAGCACCTGCTGTTCAAGGGCACGCCGGACAACCCGGACATCGCCGGCGAGATGAAGCGCCGCGGCGTCACCTTCAACGGCACCACCTCGCTGGACCGCACCAACTACTTCGCCTCCTTCCCCGCCAACGACCAGACCCTGGACTGGGTGCTGGGCATGGAAGCCGACCGCATGGTCAATTCGCGCGTGGCCAGGTCCGACCTGGACACCGAGATGACCGTGGTGCGCAACGAGCTGGAGGCCAACGAGAACAACCCCGGCGCGGCGCTGATGCAGCGGCTGCGCTCGACGGCCTTCCTCTGGCACAACTACGGCAACGCCACCCTCGGCGCGCGCTCGGACCTGGAGGGGCTGCGCATCGAGGAACTGCAGGCGTTCTACCGCGCCTGGTACCGGCCCGACAACGCGACCGTGGTGATCGCCGGCCGCATCGACCCCTCGGCGGTGCTGCGCAAGGTGCAGGCCGCGTTCGGCCCGCTGAAGAATCCGCCCGGGCCGCTGCCGCAGGCGCCGACGGTCGAGCCGCCGCAGGACGGCGAGCGCGAGGTGACCGTGCGCCGGGTCGGCGACATGCGCCTGGTGGCCGCGGCCTACCACATCCCGGCGCGCACGCATGCCGACAGCGCCGCGCTGGCGGTGCTGGGCAACGTGCTCGGCCACACGCCGGGCGGGCGCCTGCACAAGGCGCTGGTGGAAACGCGCATCGCCGCGGCCACGGGCGCCGGCGCGGAAAGTTACGCCGCGCCCGGGCTGTTCACCGCCATCGCGGTGCAGCCGCGCGACGGCGACCCGGCCCGGGCCGAGGAGGTGCTGCTGGCGCAGCTGGAGCAGCTGGCGACCCGGCCGGTGACCGCCGAGGAGGTGGCGCAGGCGCAGCAGCGCATCGCCAACGCCTACGAGCTGTACTTCACCGACGTCAACGCCGTGGGCGTGGGCCTGTCGGAGTTCGTCGCCGCCGGCGACTGGCGCCTGCTGTTCACCAGCCGCGACGCCATCGCCCAGGTCACCGCCGAGGACGTCAACCGCGTCGCGGCCGCCTACCTCCGGTCGTCCAACCGCACCCTGGGCCGCTTCGTGCCCACCGATGCGCCCGACCGCGTCGAGGTGCCGGCCGCCCCGCCCGCGGCGGCCGTGGTGGCCGGCTACACCGGCCGCGCCGCCGTGGAGGCGGGCGAGCGCTTCGAGCCCACGCCGGCCAACATCGAGGCGCGCACGCAGCGCTTCACCCTGGGCGACGGCCTCAAGGTCGCGCTGCTGCCCAAGCGCACCCGCGGCGGCACGGTGGTCGTCGATGGCGTGTTCCGCTTCGGCGACGTGGCCTCGCTGACCGGGCGCGACACGGCCGCGGGCCTGACCGGCTCGATGCTCATGCGCGGCTCGCGCCGGCTCAGCCGCGAGCAGATCGACCGCCGCCTGGAGGAACTACAGACCAGCGGCGGCGTCGACGGCGGCCTGCAGGCCGCCACCCTGTCCCTGCTCAGCCGCCGCCAGCACCTGGCCGAGGCGCTGGCGCTGATGGCCGAGCTGCTGCGCGAGCCGGCCTTCCCGCAGGAGGAATTCGAGCAGCTCCGGCTGCAGGCCATCACCGGGCTGGAGGCCTCGCGCAAGGAGCCCGGCAGCCTGGCCGGCCAGGCGCTGGCGCTGCACTTCGACCCGTGGCCGGCCGGCCACCCGCTGCAGGTGAAGACCCTGGACGAATCACTGGCGCGGGTGCGCGCGCTCAGGCGCGAGGACCTGGTGGCCTTCCACCGCGACTTCTACGGCACCGCGCAGGGCGAGATCGCCATCGTCGGCGACTTCGACCCCGACGCGGTGAGGAAGCAGCTGGAGACGCTGTTCGCCGGCTGGCGCAGTCCGCATCCCTACGCGCCCATCGACACCGCACACACCGAGGTGGCCGCGGTCGACCGCCGCCTGCCGGTGGCCGACAAGCCCAACGCGGTGCTGGTCGCGCGGCAGAACGTGCCGCTGCGGTTGACCGACCCCGACTACCCCGCGCTGGTGGTGGCCAACCGCATCTTCGGCGGCCACGCGATGAAGTCGCGCCTGGGCGACCGCATCCGGCAGAAGGAAGGCCTCAGCTACGGCGTGTCCAGCGGCGTGTCGGCCGACGACAGCCGCAGCGGCCGCGACGACGCCGGGCGCTTCTCGATCCAGGCCATCGCCGCGCCGCAGAACATCGACCAGGTGGAGGCGGCCGTGCGCGAGG
>DASRYN010000351.1:0-2948 GCA_035687185.1 Pseudoxanthomonas sp.
GGGCGGTCGGCCGCCGCCATGCCCGGCCGGCCGGACCACCACGCCTGCCACAGGCGGCCCCAGTCGGCGATGCCGGCCAGCGGATCGGCGGCGTAGCGCTCCAGCACGTCCAGCTCGGCGTCGTACCGGCCGGTGCCGCGCAGCGCCTCCGCGCTGGTCCAGGCCTCGATGCGCGAGCCGCCCCAGGCGGCGTTGAGCAGGCCCATGGGCACGTCCACGGTCTTCTGCAGCTCGCGCGCAAAGTAGTAGCAGGCGGCGGAGAAGTCGCGCACCGAATCCGGATTCACCGGCTGCCAGCGCACCGGGCCGCCGAAGTCCGCCTGCGGCGTCAGCGCCGCGGTCTGCGGCACGGTCAGCAAGCGGATGCGGTCGTTGCCGGCGCCGGCGATCTCGGCGCGCGCGTCCAGCGAGCGCCACACCTGCAGCTCCATGTTCGACTGGCCCGAGCACAGCCACACGTCGCCGAGCAGCACGTCCTCCACCCGCTGCGCGCGGCCGCCGGCGCGCACTTCCAGCGCGTACGGGCCGCCGGCCTCCAGCGCGGGCAGCTGCGCCTCCCAGCGGCCGTCCTCGCCGGCCCGGGCACGGGCGCGCTTGCCGGCCAGTTCGACCTGCACCTGTTCGCCCGGCCGGGCCTGGCCCCAGACCCGGATCGGCTGGCCGCGCTGCAGCATGGCGTGGTCCTGGAACAGCGCGTGCAGCAGCGGCGCCCCGTCCGCGGCGCGGGCCGCGGGCAGGGCGGCGGCGAGCGCCAGCGAGAGCGCCGCCCCGGCGGCGCGGCGGAACAGTGTGGAACGGCGCGGATCCATCATTCGTGCCCCGGTGCGTGAGGGAATTCCAGCGATTTGTAGTAGTCGAGCGGGTGCGGCGGCGGCGCATGGCCGGCCGGCAGCGGCAGGCCGTTGATCGACTGCCAGTAGGCGATGCTGGCGTCGCGCCACCACTGCGCCTCCTTCTCCTGGATGGCCAGGAACGCGGCGACCTGGGCGAAGCGCTCGGGGTCGACGCGGCCCTGCTGGCCGGCCCAGGTGGCGCGCATCCTGCGGACCTCGTCCACGCCGCGGTCGTAGCGCACCACCAGCTCGTCCCACAGCGTGCGGCCGGAGGCCATGCGGTGGTCCCAGGGCAGGTGGTGGAACCACAGCAGGAACTCCTCCGGCGTGGTGGCCGGATCGTCGAACCGGCGGGCCACCGGCGGCGCGTACTGCGACACCGCGTCGCTGCCGCGCGAACTGCGGTCGAAGCCGATGCCGTCCCGGGTGGCGCGGTGGAAGTACACCGAGGTCCAGTCGGCGCGCGGGCCGCCTTCGACCCAGGGGCCCGGGCCGTAGTGGTGGCCGCGGCCCATCAGGTGGTGCAGGCCCAGCGGGGTCATGTAGTCCACCACCGCCTCGCGCGAGGCGATCATCATGTCCACCACCGGCGCGACGAAGGCCGGGTCGTTGGAGAAGGTCATCCGCACCCACTCCTCGGCGATCGCGCGCGAGGACGCGTGAGGGTCCCACGCCAGGCGGCCGAACACGTACCAGTTGGCCTGGTCGAAGTGCGAGCCGCTCCAGTTGCGGTCGGCGCCGATGTTGGCCACGCCGGCCATGCCGGTGATCGGATAGCCGTGCAGCGAGCCGTCCACCACCCTGGCCACGGTCGAGCCCTTGCCGGCGACCATCGTGTCCGCCTGCAGCGCCTCTTCGTACAGCGGCCCCTGGTAGACCAGGTGCGTGGCGAAGCCCAGATACTCCTTGGTGATCTGGAACTCCATCATCAGCGGCGTCTTCGGCATGGCGCCGAACAGCGGGTGGAACGGCTCGCGCGGCTGGAAGTCGATCGCCCCGTTCTTCACCTGCACCAGCACGTTGTCGCGGAACTGGCCGTCGTGCGGGACGAACTCGTTGTAGGCCTGCTTGGCGCGGTCCTCGGGTTCCTCGTCCGAGTAGACGAAGGCGCGCCACATGACGATGCCGCCGTGCGGGGCCAGCGCCTCGGCCAGCATGTTGGCGCCGTCGGCGTGGGTGCGGCCGTAGTCCTGCGGGCCCGGCTGCCCCTCCGAATTGGCCTTGACCAGGAAGCCGCCGAAGTCGGGGATGTAGCGGTAGACCTCGGCCGCCTTCTCCTTCCACCAGCGGCGCACGGCCGGGTCGAGCGGATCGGCCGTGGGCAGCCCCCCGATCTCGCGCGGCGCGGAGAAGCGCGCGCTCAGGTACACGCGGATGCCGTACGGGCGGAACACCTCCGCCAGCGCCGCGGCCTTCTCCAGGTACATCGGGGTCAGGCTCAGCGCGTTGGAGTTGACGTTGTTGAGCACCGTGCCGTTGATGCCGATGGAGGCGTTGGCGCGTGCGTAGTCGGTGTAGCGCGGGTCGCGCCAGTCCGGCAGCTTGTGCCAGTCCCAGATCGAGGCGCCGGCGTAGCCGCGCTCGACGCCCCCGTCCAGGTTGTCCCAGTGGTTGAGCACGCGCAGCCGCACCTTCGGCGCCTCGCGCAGGGCCAGGTCCTGCAGCGGCCGGCCGGTCTGCATCAGGCGCAGGAAGTGGAACGCGCCATAGAGCGCGCCCACGTCCTCGTTGGCGGCGATGACCGTGGCGCGGCGCCCGTCCACGCGCATGCTGCGGATGAGGTAGCCCTCGCGGCCCAGGCCGGCCAGCTCGCGCTTCAGGCCCGCGACCACCTTCGAGGAGGCCGGCGTGCCGATCACCACCGCGCCGTCGCGGCTGGGCGCCTCGCCCACGGCCGGGCGCGCGCCCAGCAGGCCGCCGAGGCCGCGCAGCAGTTCGTCGCGCGCGGCCCGCTGCATGGGCGTGGCCGCCGGCGCCACCAGTTCGGCGGCCGCGGCGCGGGCGTCCGCGGCCTGTGCCGCCGGCAGCGGCCGGTAGCGCAGCCACAGGTCGTATCCGTCCTCGGCATGCGCCGCCGGCGCGGCCGCCAGGCCTGCCAGCCACAGCACGGCCGCC
>DASRYN010000352.1:0-14918 GCA_035687185.1 Pseudoxanthomonas sp.
CCGGGCCGCCAGGCGGGCATTGAGCCATGCCCGGGCCCCTGACGCGGCGCTCCCTTCTCTTCGGCCCCGCCGCGACGGCCGGGCCGCCCCCGCTGTTCCCGCCGTGGGCGCTGCCGGACGGCGGCTTCCAGTCGCGCTGTACGGGCTGCGACGCCTGCGTGCGGCAGTGCCCCGCGCAGGTGCTCGGGCGCGGCGCGGACGGGCTGCCGCGCTTCGATCCCGCGCGCGGCGAATGCACCTTCTGCGGCGAATGCGTGCGCGCCTGCGGCAGCGGCGCGCTGGACGCGGCGCTGTCGCCGCCGTGGCGGCTGCGCGCCCGCGTCGGCGACGGCTGCCTGCCCGGCCACGGCGTGGTGTGCGCCAGCTGCCGCGAAGCCTGCCCGGAAGCGGCCATCCGCGTGCCGCCGGGCGCGCGCGGCCCGGCGGCCGTGGATCCGGCGCGCTGCACCGGCTGCGGTGCCTGCGTGGCGCGGTGCCCGGCCGACGCCCTGGCGCTGGTGCCGTCCGTGCCGGAGGCCGCGGCATGAACGCAGCTGCCGACGCCGAGGTCCACATCGCCAGCTTCGTGGTGCAGCACCGCGCCGACGCCGCGGCCGCGCTGGCCGCGGCGACGTCCGCGCGCCCTGACCTGGAACTGGCCCTGCAGGGCCACACCCGCAGCGTGGTGCTGTGCGAATCGGCCGACCGCCACGCGGCCATGGCCCGCGTCGAGGAACTGCAGGCCGTGCCCGGCGTGCTGAACGTGCTGCTGGTCTACCACCACGCCGAACCGCGCCACGCGCTCGACCAGCCCCTGCCCACCGTCCCAGCGACCGGAGCGTCCGCATGAGCACGACCCGCCGCGACTTCATCCGCAACACCGCCCTCGCCACCGCGGCGGCCGCGGCCGGGCTGCCGCTGCCCGGCGGCGGCAGCAACGTCGTCACCGAGGGCGACATGGCCGCGCTCAAGTGGAGCAAGGCCCCGTGCCGCTTCTGCGGCACCGGCTGCGGCGTCAACGTCGCGGTCAGGGACGGCCGCGTGGTAGCCACCCACGGCGACGTCCACGCCGAGGTCAACCGCGGCATCAACTGCGTCAAGGGCTACTTCCTCTCCAAGATCCTGTACGGCACCGACCGCCTGACCCGGCCGCTGCTGCGCAAGAAGAACGGCGCCTACGCCAAGGACGGCGAGTTCACGCCCGTGGACTGGGACGAGGCCTTCGACGTGATGGCCGCGCAGTTCAAGCGCGTGCTCGGGGAGAAGGGCGCCGACGCCATCGGCATGTTCGGTTCCGGCCAGTGGACCGTGTTCGAGGGCTACGCCGCCAACAAGCTGATGAAGGCGGGCTTCCGCAGCAACCACATCGACCCCAACGCCCGCCACTGCATGGCCTCGGCGGTGACCGGCTTCATGCGCACCTTCGGCATGGACGAGCCGATGGGCTGCTACGACGACATCGAGGCGGCCGATGCGTTCGTGCTGTGGGGCTCGAACATGGCCGAGATGCACCCGATCCTCTGGACCCGGGTCACCGACCGGCGCCTGTCCCACCCGCACGTCAGGGTCGCGGTGCTGTCCACCTTCGAGCACCGCAGCTTCGAGCTGGCCGACATCCCGGTGGTGTTCCGGCCGCAGACCGACCTGGTCATCCTCAACTGCATCGCCAACCACATCATCCGCACCGGCCGGGTGAACCGCGCGTTCGTGGACCGGCACACCACCTTCAAGCGCGGCCACGACGACATCGGCTACGGCCTGCGCGCGGACCACCCGCTGGAGAGGAAGGCCCGGCACGCCGCCGACCCCAACGGCGGCGCCCCGATCGACTTCGAGGCCTTCGCCCGCTTCGTCGCGCCCTACACCCTGGACCGCGCGGTGGAGATGACCGGCGTGGAGCGCGGCTGGCTGGAGAAGCTGGCCGAGCTGTACGCCGACCCGAAGGTCAGGGTGATGTCGTTCTGGACCATGGGCTTCAACCAGCACACCCGCGGCACGTGGGCCAACAACATGGTCTACAACATCCACCTGCTGACCGGGAAGATCGCCACGCCGGGCAACAGCCCGTTCTCGCTGACCGGCCAGCCGTCCGCCTGCGGCACCGCGCGCGAGGTGGGCACCTTCAGCCACCGCCTGCCCGCGGACATGGTGGTCACCGACCCGGCGCACCGCCGCCACGCCGAGGAGATATGGAAGGTGCCGCACGGCATCGTCAACCCGGTGCCGGGCTACCACGCCGTGGAGCAGAACCGCGCGCTGAAGGACGGCAGGCTCAACGCCTACTGGGTGATGGTCAACAACAACATGCAGGCGGCCGCCAACCTGCTGCAGGAGACCTGGCCGGGCTACCGCAACCCGGACAACTTCATCGTGGTCTCCGACGCCTATCCCACGGTCACCGCCCAGGCCGCGGACCTGATCCTGCCGGCGGCCATGTGGGTGGAGAAGGAGGGCGCCTACGGCAACGCCGAGCGCCGCACCCAGTTCTGGCACCAGCTGGTGAAGGCGCCCGGGCAGGCGCGCTCGGACCTGTGGCAGCTGATGGAGTTCTCCCGGCGCTTCACCACCGACGAGTGCTGGCCGGCGGAGATCCTCGCCGCCCACCCGCAGTACCGCGGCAGGACCCTGTTCGACGTGCTCTACCGCAACGGCAACGTCGACCGCTTCCCGCTGTCGGACATCGAGGCCGGCTACGACAACGACGAATCGCAGGCCTTCGGCTTCTACGTGCAGAAGGGCCTGTTCGAGGAATACGCCGCCTTCGGCCGCGGCCACGGCCACGACCTGGCGCCGTTCGACGCCTACCACGAGGCGCGCGGCATCCGCTGGCCGGTGGTGGACGGCAGGGAAACCCGCTGGCGCTACCGCGAGGGCGCCGATCCCTACGTCCCGGCCGGCGCCGGTTTCCGCTTCTACGGCAACCCCGACGGGCGTGCGGTGATCTGGGCGCTGCCCTACGAGCCGCCGGCCGAGTCGCCCGACGCGGAGTACGACATGTGGCTGGTGACCGGGCGCGTGCTGGAGCACTGGCACTCCGGGTCGATGACCATGCGCGTGCCCGAGCTCTACAAGGCGTTCCCGGCCGCGGTGGTGTTCATGAACGCGGACGACGCGCGCGCCCGCGGGCTCAAGCGCGGCGACGAGGTGCGCGTGGTGTCGCGGCGCGGGGAGATGCGCTCGCGGGTGGAGACGCGCGGCCGCAACCGCATGCCGCCCGGCGTGGTGTTCGTGCCGTGGTTCGACGCCGGCCAGCTGATCAACAAGGTCACGCTGGACGCGACCGACCCGATTTCCAAGCAGACCGACTACAAGAAGTGCGCCGTGAAGATCGTGGCCGCCTAGGAGGACTCCCATGCGCAACAAGCCGTTGGCCGTCGCGGCGGGGCTGGTGCTGCTGCTGTCGGTGCTGGTGTTCGTCGCCGGCTGGATGTTCGGCCGCCTGGGCGCGCGCCACGGGCCCGTGCCGGCGGCCGCCGGAGCGCCCGTGCCGGTGGACGCGCGGGCGGTGTTCGTGCCCGGCGGCGGCCAGATCGACGCGCTGCGGCGCGGGGTGCCGGTGGACCAGGAGGGCCATCCGCCGCCGCTGGCGCGGGTGGAGAACGCCGACCTCAGGCGGGTGCGCGCCTACCCGATGCAGCCGCCCACCATCCCGCACGCCATCGACGGCTACCAGGTGGACAAGAACAGCAACCGCTGCATGCTCTGCCACGCGCGCGCCAACGCCGCCACCTTCCAGGCCCCGCCGGTCAGCGTCACCCACTACATGGACCGCGACGACCAGTTCCTGGCCACCATCTCGCCACGCCGCTACTTCTGCAACCAGTGCCACGTGGTGCAGACCGACGCGCCCACGCTGGTGGCCAACGGCTTCCGCGACATCGACAGCGTGCTGGCGCAGCCGGGAGGCGGGCAGTGAGCCTGGTCGCGCGCGTCCGCGCGCACGCGCTGGCGCTGTGGCGCACGCTGCGCGCGCCCAGCCGCCACTACAGCCTGGGCTTCCTCACCGTGGCCGGCTTCGTGGCCGGCGTGCTGTTCTGGGGCGGCTTCAACACCGCGCTGGAGGCGACCAACACCGAGCGGTTCTGCACCGGCTGCCACGAGATGCGCGACAACGTCTTCGAGGAGCTCAAGGGCACCATCCACTACAGCAACCGCTCGGGCGTGCGCGCCACCTGCCCGGATTGCCACGTCCCCCACGACTGGACCGACAAGATCGCACGCAAGATGCAGGCGTCCAAGGAGGTCTGGGGCAAGATCTTCGGCAGCATCGATACCCGCGAGGAGTTCCTGGACCACCGCCTGGTGCTGGCCACGCACGAGTGGGCGCGACTGAAGGCCAACGACTCGCTGGAGTGTCGCAACTGCCACGACTACGACTCGATGGACCTGACCCGGCAGTCCCCGCGCGCCGCGCAGGTGCACAAGCTGTGGCTGGGCACCGGGGAGAAGACCTGCATCGACTGCCACAAGGGCATCGCGCACCGCTTGCCGGACATGTCCGGGGTGCCGCAAGGCTAGGTAGGGCGCGGGCGCCGCCGCGCCGTCAGGCGCCGGCGGCGAACGGGCGCAGCAGCCGGCCCAGCAAGCCGGTGCGCGGCGCGTTGCGCGGGCGGAAGCCCGCGTCGCGGAACAGCGGCGGCGGCAGCGCCCCCGGCGGCCGGTCCTCGACGATGCCGCGGGTGCGGGTGAGGACCATGTGTTCCGCCTCCTCCTCGCCGACCAGCCGGCTGGCGCGTTCGCGCGCCTCGGCCAGCAGCGGCGGGCGCCGCTGCGGATCGTGCGCATCGGTGGCCAGGATCATGCAGTGGCCCTCGCCGACGAAGCGCTCGGCCCAGTACTGCGCGCGTCTGCCGAAGCGGCCGGTGAGCGCTCCGGCGGTCACCTGCATCCACGCGCCGCGCTGGCTCAGGCGCAGGAACACGTCGTAGTCGTGTTCCACCCAGCTCAGCCGCTCGGGGTGGGTGACCACCGGCACCAGCCCGGCGGCCATCAGTTCGAACACCGAATGCTCGAAGCGCGGCGGCGCCACGTGGTGCGAAGGCTCCAGCAGCAGGTAGCGCGACCCGGCCAGGGTGGGGATGGCGCCGCCGCGGATGCCGTCCAGCAGCCCGGGCACCAGGTGCACGTCGGCGCCCTCCACCAGGCGCAGCGGTATCCCCGCCTCGTCCAGCTGCCGCTGCAGCGCGGCGATGGCCGCGACGATCCCGGGGCGCGTGTTCTCGTACATGCCCGGGTAGATGTGCGGCGTGCAGGCCGCCACGGTCACGCCGTCGTCCACCGACAGGCGCGCCATCTCCAGCGCCATGTCCAGGTCCCTGGCGCCGTCGTCGATGCCGGGAAGCAGGTGGTAGTGCAGGTCAAGCATCCGTCGGTTCCCGTCGCAGCGCCGGGTGCGGGGCGGGCCGCAGGCGCGGGCTCAGCATCCGCCGCAGCCGGCGGAAGAACCGTACCGCGCGCTCGCGCCGCCGCGACAGCAGGTGCCAGCCCACGCACATCAGCACGAACGCGCCCAGCAGCACCGGGTGCGGCACGTCCATGCGCATGGCCTGGCCCACCACCAGCCCGCAGAGCAGCGTGAACGCGGTCAGCACCACCGCCGCCTGGGTCGGGCCGAAGCCCGCCTCCTGCATCAGGTGGTGCATGTGGTTGCGGTCGGCGTGGAACGGCGATCGGCGGCAGCGGATGC
The DNA here is from genome assembly GCA_035687185.1 of Pseudoxanthomonas sp. Taxonomy (GTDB): domain Bacteria; phylum Pseudomonadota; class Gammaproteobacteria; order Xanthomonadales; family Xanthomonadaceae; genus Pseudoxanthomonas. Next base: position 5,666 of record DASRYN010000352.1, read on the forward strand.
GGCGATACATCAGTACCAGGGTGTCCATCACCGGCACCGCCACGAACCACAGCGCCAGCACCGGGTTGACCGGGTGGCCGGGATTCTGGGTGAGGCGGAACGAGAACCAGGCGATCACCAGGCCGAGGAAGGCGCTGCCGGCGTTGCCCATGAACAGCTTGGCGCGGGGCCGCCACGGGAAGCGCAGGTTGTAGGCCAGGAACGCGGCCACCGCGCCCATCAGGATCATCATGCGCTCGGCGATGAGGGCGTTGCCGGCGTACAGCGCCGCGGCCGACAGCATCAGCAGCGCGGCCCACACCAGCATGCCGGCCAGCCCGTCGGCGCCGTCGATCATGTTGATGGCGTTGATCAGGCCCACGGTGGCGAACACCGTGAACGGAACCGACAGCGCGCCGAGCGACATCTGCGGCAGGCCGAACACCGGCCCCAGCTGTTCCACCCGCACGTCGCCGACGTAGATCATGATCAGCGCCGCGGCGACCTGGGCGAAGATGCGCAGTTGCCAGCGCAGGTCGCACAGGTCGTCCAGCAGTCCCACCGCGAGCAGAACGGCGGCCGCGAGCACGAAGCCGGTGAAGCCGTCGCCGCGCGTGGGCGACAACGCCAGGCCGACCACGATCACGCCCAGCCCCATGGCGATGCCGCCGGTGATGGGGGTGGGCACGCAGTGGTCCTTGCGTCCGCACGGATGGTCGACCAGCCGCAGGCGCGCCGCGAAGGGCTGCAACAGGCCCAGGGCGACGAAAGTGATGCCGAGCGCTGCGATTGCGGCCGCCCAGTCGAGCTCCTTCACGATCTCGAGCATGCCGGCTCCCGAAAGTTGTGCCGGCCTGACCGTAGGAAGCGCGCGTTCTAGGACGCGTCAAAAAATCGGCACCGGCTGTCGTCAGCGGTGCGCAACCGACGAGCGGGCCTTTTCGTTCAGCCGCGCGCCGGCTAGATGATCTGCACGTAGACGACCGAGGCCGCGCCGCGGTGCACCTCGAGCCCGGCCACCGGCGTGGCCCCGCGCCTGAGGTAGAAGCGGTGGGCCGGCGCCAGGCCGGCGCCGACGACGATCCTGAACGCGCGTGTCCCGCGCGCGAGGAACTGGCGCGAAAGCGCGTGGTAGAGGCGCTCGGCGCATCCGGTGCCGCGATGGCCCGGGGCGACGGCGATGCTCAGCAGCTCGGCCTCGGGCAGGTCCGGCGGCAGGCGCCCGCCGCGGCCGTAGCGCACGATCTCGAGCATGCGCCACAGCCTGGCCGGGTGCAGCAGCGAGGGCAGCAGCGCCGCGAACAGCCGCACCGGCCGCCGCAGCAGCTCGCGGTAGATCGGCCCCATGCCGTAGCCGCCGGCGGCGAAGCCGACGATGCGGCCGTCGGCTTCCTCCACCACGAGCAGCCCCTCCGGCGAGGCGTCGATGGCGCGGTAGAGCTGGGCCAGGAACGGCGTGCCGAGCGAGGACAGGAAGCCGTCGCCGATGCATTGCGCGTGCAGCGCGGCCACCTGCCGGTACCGCTCCGCGTCCGGGGCGTTCACCGCAGCGGCTCCGGGGGCGGCGGCAGCGTCCTGAACACGCGGTACACGGCCTGCGAGTCCGGGAAGATCACCACCCACGCCGTCAGCGCGATGCACAGCACGTAGGTCCGCAGCGTCGCGTGGGCCACGTACCACTCCTCGAGCCTGCCCTTGTAGGGCATGATGACCTCGTCGTAGAAGCGCTCCGGTTCGCGGCTGGCATGCATCAGCTCCTCCTCGTCGCGGAAGACGATGGAGCCGATCCCCGACAGGCCCGGCCGCACCCTGACGATGGCCTCGCGGGATCCGGGCGGGAAGGCATCGAAGCAGCGCCGGGTCTGCGGCCGCGGCCCGACCAGGCTCATGTCGCCCTTCAGCACGTTCAGCAGCTGCGGCAGCTCGTTGATCTTGGTCTTGCGCAGGATCCGCCCCAGCGGCAGCACCCTCGGGTCGTCCTTCACCGTGACCTCGCCGGTGCCCATGTTGGGGCTGTCCTTGAGCATGGTGGCGAACTTGTACAGCCCGAACGGCCTGCCGCCGCGGCCGATGCGCTGCTGCCGGTAGAACACCTCGCCCTCGCCGGTGAACCGCAGCGCCACCGCCACCGGGACCAGCAGCGGCGAGAGCGCCAGCAGGGCCAGCGAGGAGAACAGGATGTCCAGGAGGCGCTGCATGGCTACATCCGGCCGTCCAGGTACCTGCCGGTTTCCTTGTGGGCGAACTCGGGGATCATCGCGTTGAACAGCTCCACCAGCTCCGGCTTGTCCCAGGTGCCGCGCCCGCGGATGCGGGCGATGGCGTCAAGGAAGTGCCGCAGCCGCGCTTCGTCGTACACCGGTTCGTTCTCGATCACCCCGATGCTCTGGAAGCGCTCCATGTCCAGCGCCTCGGCGCCGGTGTAGAACTCCTCGAAGTCCTTCTCGCCGGTGGTGTCGCTGGCGAAGAAGTACACCGGCCAGCGCCGGGAGGCGATCAGCTCGGCGCTGCGGCCGCGGGCCTCTTCCTCGCTGGCGCATTCGTACGCCTCGAAGCCCAGCATGGCCAGGTAGCGCACGGCGATGTCCGAGAAGCGGGTCAGGTGCAGTTGCTCGCTGAGCTTGGGGAAGAAGATGTCGCGGTTGCCGCCGAGCAGGCACGAGGCCAGGCACAGCTCGCCCGATTCCTGGGGGGTGACGAAGTAGCGGCGCACGTCGCTGGGCGCCGAGATCGGCTGGCGCTTGGCGAAGCGCTGGTTGAAGCCGTGCAGAAGCGAACCGTCGGAGAAGGCCACGTTGGCGAACCGCGCGGTGGACACCGGCAGGTCCAGGCTGGCGCGCATCAGGAACATCTCCATGATGCGCTTGCTGGCACCCATCATGTTCACCGGGTTGGCGGCCTTGTCGGTGGAGACGCAGAAGTACTTGCGCGCACCGGCTTCGCGCGTCCGGGCGAGGGTGCCGATGGTGTTGAGCACGTTCACCTCGATCATCCGCATCAGGGTGAACGGGTCCTTCTCGCTGCGCACGTGCTTGAGCGCGGACAGGTTGAGCACGTAGTCGTAGCCCGTTCCGGCCCGCATCAGCGCCTCGAAGGCCAGCGAGCCGCAGTCGATGGCGAAGGTCCGGAAGTCGCCGTCGATGTAGCCGAGGGTGCTGCGGATGTCGCGGACCAGCTCGACCATGTTGTTCTCGCTGATGTCCACCACGTGCAGCGCCCTGGGCGAACGCTTGAAGATCTCGCGGGTGACAGCCTGGCCGATGGAGCCGGCGCCGCCGATCACCAGGAACCGGGCCGAGGCGACCCGCGCCGAGAGCTCGTGCTCGTGCCGGGCGATGTCGGCGTCGAACAGGGGCTGGCTGCGTCCGATCAGGGCAAGCGCATCCACCGCGTCACTCCTCTTCCTTGCACGGGTTGCCGGCCAGGCGCGCGGCCGCTTCCGCTTCCGGATCGGTGGCCATGGCGCCGTCCGGCACGCTGGAGGGCAGGTTCACCAGCCGCGCCGCCAGCCAGCGCGAGTTCTCCAGCCCGTCGTGCTGGCAGTGGCCGAACATGGGCAGGTCCGGCATCAGCCGCCAGGCCGGGCGCGTCATCACCCCGCGCGCGTTGCTGTACTCGAGCAGGGCGTCGCGCCGCGCGGCCGTGTCCAGCACGACGGCGTTGAGCCACCAGTTCGGCGCGGTGTCCGCCGGCGCGGAGACGAAGCGGACGCCGGTGCCGCGGAAGAAGGCTTCGTAGGCCGACGCCACGCGCGCCTTGGCCTCCAGCATGCGCGGCAGCTGCTCCATCTGCGCGCAGCCCAGCGCGGCGTTGAGGTTGGGCAGGCGGTAGTTGTACCCGACCTCGTCGTGCATGAACTCGTACGGGTGCGGGCGCTTGGCCGTGGTGGTCAGGTGCTTGGCGCGCGCGGCGATGGCCGCGTCATCGGTCAGGATCATGCCGCCGCCGCCGGTGGTGACGATCTTGTTGCCATTGAAGCTCAGGGTTCCCATCAGGCCGAAAGTCCCGGTATGGCGCCCGCCCGCCAGGCTGCCCAGGGACTCGGCCGCGTCCTCCACCACGGGGATGCTGTGCTCCGCGCACAGCGCCACGATCTCGGCGATCCGGCACGGCAGGCCGAAGGTGTGCATGGGCACGCAGGCGGCGATGCGGCGCCCGGTGCGCGCGTTCCACGCCTGCCCGTCGCGCACCCGGACCTCGGTGGAAAGGAAGCGCTGCAGCGCCTGCGCGCCCATGCCCAGCGTGTCCGGATCCACGTCGATGAAGACCGGGTGCGCGCCGGCATAGGCAAGCGCGTTGCAGGTGGCCACGAAGGTCAGCGCCTGGGTGAGGACCTCGTCGCCCGGCCCGACGCCGGCCAGCTTCAGCGCCACGTGCAGCGCGGCGGTGCCGTTGACCGTGGCCACCGCGTGGCGCGCCCCGGTGAACGCCGCCACGCGCCGCTCGAACTCGGCGACCCGCGCGCCCACCGAGGAAACGAAGTTGGAGTCGATGCACTCCACCAGGTACCGGCGCTCGTTGCCGGCGAACACCGGCCGGTGCAGCGGCACCTCGCCGTCGCCGTACAGGCGGCGGACCTGGCCCACGATGCCGTCGAAAAGCGCCTGGTCGTTCACACGTATGCCTCCCGCACCGCCGGCTCGCCGGCAAAGCCCATCTCGGCGAGCATGCGCGCGTTGACCTTGCGCACGTCGTAGCGTTCCTCCGCGATGCGGCGCGAACGGGCGCCCATGCGCGCGGCCAGGCCCGGGTCGTCGAGGAAGCGCAGCATGGCGCCGGCCAGCGCCTGCGCCGAGCGCACCGGCACCAGGAAGCCGTTTTCGCCGTGCGCCACGGTCTGCCTGCAGCCGGGTGCGTCGGTGGTGATGATGGCGCGGCCCATGGCCATGGCCTCCAGCACCGTCCTGGGCGTGCCCTCGCGGTAGGAGGGCAGCACGTAGACCGACGCGGAGGCGATGGCCGGGCGCACGTCGTCCAGCCGGCCCAGGAACTCGACCGTGCCGCTGGCGATCCATTCCTCCAGCTCCGCCGGGGCGATCGCGTCGGGGTTGGAGTCGATCCATCCGGCCAGGCGGAAGCGCGCCTCCGGCCGCAGCCGCCGGACCCGGCGCGCCGCTTCCACGTACTCGCGCACGCCCTTGTCGCCGAGCAGGCGGCCGATCATCAGGAACGAGGCCGGCCCCTCGCATGGCGCGCCGGGCCGGAAGCGCACCACGTCCACGCCCGAGCCGTTGACCACCACGGAAGGAACGTACACCGGCAGGATGCCCGAGCCGCGGAACAGCGCCTCGTCGTCCGGGTTCTGGAAGAACACCTTGTGCGAGAAGCGCAGCGCGCCGCGGTAGAGCAGGCCGACCAGCCGCGCCACCGCGCCGCGGCGCTGGCCGGTGAAGGCGTAACCCAGGCCGGTGATCAGCGCATAGCGGCGCGGCACGCGCGCCATCGCCGCGGCCAGCGTGCCCCAGATGACCGGCTTGGCGGTGTAGCCCAGGAACGCATCGGGCCGCAGCGACCGCATCAGCCGCGCCAGGCGCGCCAGCAGGGCGAGGTCGGCCAGCGGGTTCGTGCCGGTGCGGTGCATGGGCACGTCCAGCGCCTCGGCGCCGATGGACCCGAGGAAGCGCAGCGTCTCCGGCGCGCCCGCCAGCCCCGGCGCCGCCACGCGGACGTGGTGGCCGGCGGCGACCAGCGCCTTCAGCAGGTCGCCGCGGAAGGCGGGGATCGAATCCGGGAACGCGGCCAGGACCAGGATGTTCATGCGCAACCGGCGACGACGCTGGCGAAACGCGGCAGGGAGTGGGTGTGGCGGACGTAGTCCATGAAGCGGCCGGAGCGGTCCTCGGCCGAGGCCAGCTCCGCGCGCAGCGCCTCGGCGATGGCGTCGGCGGTGGTCGCCGCGCAGACGGTGATGTGCGGGATCGTGCGCACCCAGGCCGTGCACGGCGTGGCGACGATGCGACGGACCGAACAGGCCATCATCTCCAGCAGGACGTTGGGGAAGCCCTCGCGCTCGGAGGAGACGACACCGACGTCGGCGTCCTTCATGAGCGGCCAGGGGCAATCCTGGTGCCCGTGGAACACGACGCGGTCCGCCATCGCGCGCTCGTCCACCATCGCCTTGAGACGGGCCTCCTCTTCCCCGGATCCGATCAGCTCCAGATCGTAGTCGGGGAATTCGCCTGCAACGCGTGAAAACGCCTCGACCAGCGCCGCGAAGCCCTTGATCGGGATCAGCCTCCCGCAGGCCACCACCCGCTTGCGTGCGGGCGCGGCGGGCGCGGCCTGCGCCAGCGCGGCGCGCACCGGTTCCAGGTCGATCGGGTTGGGCAGCACGATGGGGTTGCTTACCGGGCATCGCCCCAGCGCGGCTTCCAGCGAGCGGAGCATCTCCGGCGTCTGCAGGACCAGCGCGTCCTGCGGCCCGTACCCGATGCGGTACAGGGCGCGGAACAGCGCGCGCTTGAGGCCGTGGAAACGGTCGAAGATCACGGTGGACTCGCGCGCCACCAGCCGCTCGCAGCGGAGCAGGCCGAGGCGCCGCATCAGCCCCAGCGCGGCGTTCACGTGCAGGTGGGTGGAGTAGACCAGCGCGTAGCGCCGCCGGCGGGAGCGCAGCGCGATCTGCGCGACCGTGGCCGGCAACGAGGCTTTCTCGGAACGGTAGCCGTTGGCCGTGACCGCGACGTTGGCGCACTGGGCCACCTGCCGCAGCGCCGGCTGCATGCCGCGCGACATCGCCAGCACGTCCACGTGCCAGCCCTCGCGCGACAGTTGCCGCACCAGCGCCAGGGCGACGGACTCGGCGCCTCCCTTGAGGCCGGTGGGCAGCACGACCAGGGCCGTTCGGGGCGTCGCGCTCATGGGTTCCGGGCGGCCCGCGCTTCCTGGATGGCCATCGCGCGGGCCACCTTCTCCCGGTAGGCAAGCCCGGCGAGCTCGCGCTCGCTCGCGCAGGTGGCCAGCACCTTGTCGCGATAGGCGTCGAAGCTGCCGACCACGCGCGCCGGGCAGCCCACCGCGACCGAGCCGGAGGCGATGTCCGCCGTGACCACGCTGCCCGCGCCGACCACCACGCGCGAGCCGATGGTGACGCCCGGCAGGATGATGGTGTTGACGCCGATGAACACGTCGTCGCCCACGCGGATGGCGCCGTAGCGCTGCCTGCGCCCGTCGCCGTCCCGCACCAGCCAGGTCGCGCCATCGTGGGTCAGGAACTTCACCCCGCTGGTGACCGTCACCCGGTCGCCGATGTGGATCAGGAACGGCTCCGACCCCCACTGCGTGGTGTAGATGCGGCAGCCCTCGCCCACGCGGACGCCCAGTTTCCTCGCCAGCCAGACGCCGCCTAGGAAATGCGAGAGCAGGCGCAGCACGGCTTTCCTAAGCACGGCGCTTCCTCCGGGTCATGCGCAGCAGCACGTAGCGGATGAGGTAGGCGGCCACGGCGATGAGCAGCAGCCGCCTGACCGCGGTCAGCTCGTAGCTGATCGAGTTCCTGTGGATGTAGGTGCACCACGAGATCGCGCTGCCGAACACGGCGGCGCGCACGATCCAGTCGCCGGAGGCCATGAAGCGGTTGATGAGCGGCAGGGTCGCCGCGTAGAGCGCGGCGAACGCCAGCAGCAGCGCCCAGCCGCCCACCGAGAACGCGTCCAGCCACGGGCTGAAGGCCACGCCGTAGTCGATCTCGGGGAACAGTTCCGAGGAGAAGCTGCGCGAGGCCGACTCCGGCGCGATGAACACCGCGAACGGGAAGATGCCCACCAGGATGCCGCGCAGGAAGTCGAACCCCGGCTGGTCGAACCGGTAGAACAGCCCCATGTTGAGGTTGTTCATGATGACGAACGGCTCGGACGCGGACATGGTCTTCACCAGGTAGTCCCAGGAGAAGTCCGCCATCCGCACGTACTCCATGCCGGCCTGGCGGACGCCGCCGAGGTAGCCCTTGAGCACGGTGAAGAACACCACGATCGCCGCGCCGGCCACCGAGTACTTGAAGCCGCGCGTGACCACCCGCAGCGGCCCCAGCTCGGTGAGCCGCATCCACAGGATCGCGGCCACGCCCAGGAACAGGAAGCTGCGGAAGCCCAGCGCCAGCTCGACCAGCAGCAGCGCCAGGAAGGTGTACTTGTAGGCGCGCATCCGCAACGCGGCCGAGGCGACCAGCCCGAACAGGGCGAGGTTGCGGAACAGGACGAAGTCGCGCCCCAGCTGCTGGCTCAGGTCGGACTTGCGCATGGAGAACGCGTCCAGCCCGACGCCGCGGATGGTGAGCAGCAGGAAGAACACCGCCAGGGCCAGCACCACGCGCAGGGTCATCCGGTCCGCCGCGCGGATCCCGGTGCCGGGCTCCCGTTCCGGCGCCAGGCTCCTGCCCCGGCGCGAATCGTTGAGCAGCGAGCCGACGATGATCGGCGCCATCGCCACCACCAGCACCATGTAGCTCTCCGGGTGCAGGTCCGTGGCCACGAACTGGCCCAGGCTGGAGTAGCTGCCGTAGCCGAGGACGGCGGGGAAGAAGTAAACGGCCGCGCCGAAGAACGCCATGCTGAAGGCGTCGAAGTTCCTCCTCCGGCAGGTGAAGTAGAGGATGCCGAGCAGGTAGATCGCCAGGAACAGGAACCGAGCCATCAGCGGCACCCCGTAGCCATCGCCTTGCGGTAGGTGGAAATCCTGAGCACCAGGTTGGGCGCGTGCGAAGCGAACAGGATCAGGTAGAAGCGTGCATCGCCCGTGAAGACGACCGGCGTGAGCAGCAGCGCCTTGGCCGCCAGCTCGGCGGCCTGGGCCTTCATCATGAAGGCGTTCTGCCGATGCACGGTCAGCAACGCGGCCGACGGCGAGCTGGAGAGGATCGCCCCGCTCCACAGCGACAGCACCGCCATGCAGGCCGCGGCGACGCGCCAGGTGGGGTTGGGCACGACCGTGCTGGCCACCGCGTACAGCACGGCGCCGGCGGCCAGCGAGAACAGCACGCCGGCGCCGAACAGCGTCCGCGACCAGACGCGCACCAGGGCCAGGCAGCTGGCCGAGTCGCCCGAGCGCACGCGCCTGCCCAGCTCATGCACCAGGTGGCTGCGGATGGAGGAGGAGACCAGGTTGATCGGCAGCCGCACCACCCGCTCGGCGAGCAGGAAGCCGGCGCACAGCGCCGGCGACACCGACAGGTAGAAGAAGTAGTACGGCAGGTTCAGCGCCAGCCCGCTGATGGTCGACTGCCCGAAGTACGGCACCCAGACGTCGGCCTGCCCGCGCGCGGCCGTGCGCACGGCCG
>DASRYN010000353.1:0-24077 GCA_035687185.1 Pseudoxanthomonas sp.
GCCCGCTGCCGGTGGAGAGCGGCCCGCCGCTGGGCATCGACCCGAGCGACGCCTTTCCGCTCTGGCACGGCTGGCTGGAACCGGGCGACTGCCTGGTGGCCTATACCGATGGCGTGACCGAAGCCTTCAACCTCGCCGACGAGGCCTACGGCAGCGAGCGCCTGCTGCAGGCCCTGCCGCACGGCGCGGGAGCCGCCGAAGCCTGCGGCTGCGTGCTGGCCGACGTGCGCCGCTTCGCCGCCGGGGCGCCGCCCTCGGACGACACCACCGTCCTGGCCCTGAGCCGCACCCGCGACCTCGACACGGCGGTGGCCGAGGGGCATGCTGTGGGCGCGAAGGGGGAGACGTCGTTGCACATCAGCGTGGCCCAGACGCACGAGGACGTCGCGCGCATGACCGATGCGGTCGATGCGCTGCTGGCGCGGCACGGCGCCAGCGACGCCGCCATGTTCGACGCGCGCCTGATCGTGGAGGAGGTGGCGTCCAACGCCGTCGCCTACGCGGTCGCGCCGGGCGCGCCGCTGGAGCTGCACGCGCGCGTGGCCGACGGCCGGCTGTGGCTGGAGTTCCGCGACCGCGGTCACGCATTCGACCCGACCGCGCTGCAGGAACCGGACCTGGATGCCGATATCGGCCTGCGCCCGGTCGGCGGCCTGGGCGTGCACCTGGTGCGTCGGCTGGCCGAGAGCCTGGACTACCGGCGCGAGGGCGGGTGGAACCTGCTGCGCATCACCCTGCGGCTGCACGCCGCGCAAGACACGGAGAGCACCGCATGAGCCTGCTGAGGATCCAAACCGAGGCCGTGCGACAGGACGCCCAGCGGGTGGCCCTGGGCGGGCGCCTGGACACCCACACCTATGCCGAGCTGGACCAGGCGCTGGCCCCGCTGCTGGCCGACGCGCGCGTGCGTTCGCTGGTGCTGGACCTGGACGGGCTGGACTACATCAGCAGCGCCGGCATCCGCTCGGTGTTCAAGGCGCGCAAGGCCCTGGCCGCGCGCGGCGGCAAGGTGCTGGTGGTCAACCCGCAACCGCAGATCCAGAAGGTGTTCGACCTGGTCAAGGCGGTGCCGCTGAGCGAGATCTTCACCTCGGTGGCCGAGGCCGACGCCTACCTGGACGCGATGCAGCGCAAGGTGGTAGAGGGCGACGACGGGGAGGATTGAGGAAGGTACCGGCGATCAACCGTCGCCGGCGTGCATGGCCTGGTTCTCGCCATACCCCTCGAAGAAGCCGGCGGCCAGGTCGCGGATGTCATTGCGCAGCATCCATACCGCCATGAAGGCCAGCAGGAAGAGAAGGGTCCTGTAGCGGCCGAGCGCAATCTTCACGGTCTTCCTCCTGTAAAGGCGGCCGCAAGATGCGGCCACCCAGAGATCAATGCCTGGTGGCAAGGTAGATCGACCCAAGTACCGGACCGAGTAGCACTGCTTCGGGGTGCTCCTTCAACTCGCTGATCACCTGTCCCAGCTGCCTGCCCCGGCTTCGGGTTTCCGCATCACCGCCAGCGACCAGAAGGGTTTCCTCTCCGTACAAGGGCCTCATGCGCGTGCTCCTTCGGACTGATGCTCCGATTGGTTCTCCTCACATCCCTCGAAGAAGCCTTCGAAGAAGGCCCGGATATTGTTGCGTTCCTTGTAGACGAAGCCCGGCACCACCAGCGCTGTGATGGTGGCGACGCCACCCGATACCGCACGGACTTCGCTTGCCCAACGTTCGCATTTGTCGCCTCCGGCGTGTTATCCGAGCCGGTTCCTCCGGCACAGTCAACATATCCATGGGAGCGGACCTGATAGCAGCATTCTGGCCCTTACGCCGTAAGATTTTTCCTAACAAGCTCGCCCTCGATCTGCTTCTCCGGCTCGCCTACGGCCCCACCGGCGATGCCGAACCGGTTGGGCAGGGAGTCAGCGAACTGGGCATCCACTACGGCCCGGCTACCGCCTGTACTTCCAACGTCGCGGGGACACGATCGTCGTCCTGCTCCGCGGCGACGACAAGAGCACGCAGGCCAGGGACAGCAAGGCCGCCAAGCGTCTCGCTGGCGAATGGAACCAATGGCCATGATCGAGAAACTGACCGCCTACGACCCGGCCGAGGATCTCACCTCCGACCGGGCCATCGCCGACTTCATGACCGATGCGTTCGAGACGAACGACCCCGGCTTCATCGCCCACGCCTTGGCGTCGTCGCCCGCGCCAAGGGCATGACCCAGATTGCCCGGGAGACCGGCCTGCCCGGGAGCAGCCCTATCGCTCCTTCAGCAAGGGCGGGAACCCGACGCTGCGCACCACGTTGACCTTCATGAAGGCGCTCGGCATCGAGCTGACGGCCAGGAGTACGAGCGTTCAGTGACCAGGGCGGTCACCCGCCGCTCACCCGCCCCGCTGCTGCCGGATCTGCGCGTCCACCGCGGCGATGGCGGTCATGTTGAGGATGCGGCGCGGGGTGGCGCTGGCGGTGAGGATGTGCACCGGCTTGCTGATGCCCATCAGGATCGGGCCAATGGCCACTCCTTCGGTGAACACGCGCACCAGGTTGTAGGCGATGTTGGCGGCGTCCAGGTTGGGCAGCACGAACAGGTTGGCGCGGCCCTTGAGGGTGCTGTTGGGCATGATCTTGGCGCGCAGCACCTCGTCCCAGGCGGTGTCGCCCTGCATCTCGCCGTCCACGTTCAGGCGCGGGTTGCGCCGCAGCAGCAACTCGCGCACGCGCTGCATCTTCTGCGCGCCCGGCGTGCCGTGGCTGCCGAAGTTGGAGTGCGACAGCAGCGCCACCCGCGGCTCGATGCCGAACAGCTTCAGGCGGTACGCGGCCTGCAGGGTGGCCTCGGCGATCTGCTCGGCGGTGGGCTCGTCCTGCACGTGGGTGTCGAGGAAGAACCACACGCCCTGCTGGTTGATCACGCCGGTCATGGCCGAGGTGGACTGCACGCCCGGGTCCAGCGGGATCACGCTGCGCACGTAGCCGAGCTTCTTGTGGAAGCGGCCGACCACGCCGGTGAGCAGCGCGTCGGCCTCGCCGCGGGCCACCATCACCGCGCCGATCAGCGCGGTGCGCGAGCGCATCAGGCTCTTGGCCGCCGACACGGTGACCCCGCGGCGCTCGGTGAGCGCGTGGTAGTGCTGCCAGTACTCGTTGAAGCGCGGATCGTCGTCCTGGTTGGTGATCTCGAAGTCCACGCCGGGCTTCATGCGCAGGCCCAGGCGGCGGATGCGGGTCTCGATGACCTCGGGGCGGCCGATCAGGATCGGGTAGGCCAGGCCCTCATCGATCACGGTCTGCACCGCGCGCAGCACCACCTCCTCCTCGCCCTCGGCATAGGCCACGCGCTTGCGGTCGGCGCGGGCGCGGTCGTACACCGGTTTCATCATCAGGCTGGTGCGGTAGACGAACTGGCCCAGCTTCTCGCGGTAGGCGCGCATGTCCTGGATCGGCCGCTGCGCCACGCCCGAGTCCATCGCCGCCTGCGCCACCGCCGAGGACAGCTCGACCAGCAGGCGCGGGTCGAACGGGCGGGGAATCAGGTAGTCCGGGCCGAAGCTGGGGGTCTCGTCGCCGTACGCGCTGCCCAGGTCCGAGGCCTCCCGCCGCGCCAGTGCGGCGATGGCGTGCACGCAGGCCACCTTCATCGCCTCGTTGATGGCGGTGGCGCCCACGTCCAGCGCGCCGCGGAACAGGTAGGGGAAACAGAGCGCGTTGTTGACCTGGTTGGGGTAGTCCGAACGGCCGGTGGCGATGATCGCGTCCGGGCGCACGCGGCGCGCGTCCTCGGGCAGGATCTCCGGGTACGGGTTGGCCAGCGCGAGGATGATCGGGCGCTCGGCCATGGCCGCGACCATCTCGGGCTTGAGGATGCCGCCGGCCGACAGGCCCAGGAAGATGTCCGCGCCGGCGACGATCTCCTCCAGCGTGCGCTTGTCCGTCTCGCGCGCGTAGCGGCGCTTGTCCGGGTCCAGGTCGGTGCGGCCGGCGTGCAGCACGCCGCCGCGGTCGAAGGCCAGGATGTTCTCGGGCCGCAGGCCCAGCGAGACCAGCATGTCCACGCAGGAGATGCCGGCCGCGCCCATGCCGGTGGTGGCCAGCCTCACGTCCTCGATGCGCTTGCCCACCACGTGCAGGGCGTTGACCACGGCGGCGCCGACGATGATGGCGGTGCCGTGCTGGTCGTCGTGGAACACCGGGATGTTCATGCGCTCGCGCAGCCTGCGCTCGACGATGAAGCACTCCGGCGCCTTGATGTCCTCCAGGTTGATGCCGCCGAAGGTCGGCTCCAGCGAGGCGATGATCTCGACCAGCTTGTCCGGGTCGCGCTCGTCGATCTCGATGTCGAACACGTCGATCCCGGCGAACTTCTGGAACAGCACGCCCTTGCCTTCCATCACCGGCTTGCCGGCCAGCGGGCCGATGTCGCCCAGGCCCAGCACCGCGGTGCCGTTGCTGACCACCGCGACCAGGTTGCCGCGCGCGGTCAGCTCGCTGGCCTGGCGCGGGTCCTCGACGATGGCCTCGCAGGCGTGGGCCACGCCGGGCGAGTAGGCCAGCGACAGGTCGCGCTGGGTCAGCATCGGCTTGGTCGGCGAGACCTTGATCTTTCCGGGGCGCGGGTGGCGGTGGTAGTCGAGGGCGGCCTGCTTGAAATCTTCTTGTTCGGACATGGACGTCGCGGCAATGGGCAGGCAGCCGATTCTACCGGGCGGGCCGCGCGGGCATGGTCCCGGCGTCCAGGCGCGCGCCGGACGGCGGCCGCGGCGCGAGCGTGGACCCGAGCGCCGGCCATCATGCAACCGGCATGAAAATTATTTTCCCGCAGCGACGATGTGTGCTACATGTAATGGCGACCCAACCGTCCCGACGCCCGCATGTCCACGGTCCCGCCAGAAAATTCCTTTCCCGACGCCGGGTTGCCGTTGCAGGGCAAGGGGCTGGGGCTGCCCGGCGGGGTCGCACCCGCCGAGGTCGCAAGCCTCGGCTGGCGCATCCTCGAGGGCGAGGTGAGCCTGCCGGTGGCGGTGCTGCGCGACTCGGCGCTGCAGCACAACCTGGCGTGGATGCGGCGCTTCATCGAAGCCTACGGCGTGGAACTGGCGCCGCACGGCAAGACCACCATGAGCCCGGAGCTGTTCGCCATGCAGCTGCAGGCCGGGGCCTGGGGCATCACCCTGGCCACCGCGCCGCAGGTGCGCGACGCGCACCGGCACGGCGTGCGCCGGGTGCTGATGGCCAACCAGCTGGTGGACCGCGCCAACATGGCCATCGTGGCGGAACTGCTGGGCCGGGACCCGGACCTGGCGTTCTGCTGCCTGGTCGACTCGGCCGCCAACGCCGACGCGCTGGGCGCCTTCTTCGCCGAACGCCGGCTGCGGCTGCGGCTGCTGCTGGAAGTGGGCGTGGCCGGCGGGCGCAGCGGCGTGCGCGACCCGGCCCAGGCCGAGGCGGTGGTCGCGGCGGTGCGGCGCTGGCCGCAGTCGCTGGCGCTGGTGGGCGTGGAAACCTACGAAGGCGTGCTGAAGGACGAGGCCGGCATCCGCGCCCTGCTCCGGCGCACCGTGGCCACCCTGCAGTGGCTGCGCCAGGCCGGCGCACTCGCCGAGCCGCGGGCGATCCTCTCCGGCGCCGGCTCGGCCTGGTTCGACGTGGTGGCCGAGGAATTCGCCGCGTCCGCGCGCGACCCGGGCGTGCACGTGCTGCTGCGGCCGGGCTGCTACCTCACCCACGACGCCGGCGCCTACCGCGAGGCCGCCACCCGCATCCACGCCGCCAACCCGGTGGCGCGCGGCATGGCCGAGGGCCTGCGCCCGGCGCTGCAACTGTGGGCCTGCGTGCAGTCGCGGCCGGAGCCGGGCCGGGCCATCGTCGGCCTGGGCAAGCGCGACGCCGCCTTCGACGCGGGCCTGCCGCTGCCCGTGCTGCACCATCGCCCCGGCCGCGCCGGCGCGCCGCGGACCACGCCGGCGCACTGGCGCCTGGAGGGCATCATGGACCAGCACGCCTTCCTGCAGCTGGCCGCCGACGACGACCTGGAGGTCGGCGACCTGCTGTGCTTCGACATCTGCCACCCGTGCCTGACCTTCGACAAATGGCGGCACCTGCTGCGCGTGGACGACGCCTGGCGCGTCACCGGCGCCGTGCGCACCTGGTTCTGAGGCGGGAGGCGGAGGATGACCCACGGAACCCTGCTGCTGGCCTATGCCGCCCTCGAGATCCTGGCGCTGGTGGTGCTGATCGCGCGCTGCCGGCTCAACCCGTTCATCAGCCTCACCCTGGTCTCGCTGGGGCTGGCGCTGGTGGCCGGCATGCCCGCCACCGAGGTGGTGGCCGCCTACGAGCAGGGCGTGGGCCGCACCCTGGGCCACATCGCGCTGATCGTCGCGCTGGGCACCATGCTGGGCAAGATGATGGCCGAGTCCGGCGGCGCCGAGCGCATCGCGCGCACCCTGGTGGCGCGGTTCGGGCCGCGCAACGTGCACTGGGCGATGATGCTGGTGGCGTTCTGCATCGGCCTGCCCATCTTCTTCGAGGTCGGCTTCGTGCTGCTGATCCCGATCGTGCTGAACGTGGCGCGGCGCACCGGCGTGCCGCTGCTGCTGGTGGGCCTGCCGATGGTAGCCGGCCTGTCGGTGGTGCACGGGCTGGTGCCGCCGCACCCGGCGGCGATGCTGGCCGTGGCCGAGTACCGGGCCGACGTGGGCCGCACCGTGTTCTACGCGTTGCTGGTGGGGCTGCCCACCGCCGCGCTCGCCGGCCCCGTGTTCGCCCGGCTCGTCGCCCCGCGCATCCGGTTGCCGGAGCACAACCCGATGGAGGCGGCGCTGCTGGACGCCGGCCACGGCCAGGTGCCGGACGCACAGCTGCCGGGCTTCGGCGTCACCGTCGCCACGCTGCTGCTGCCGGTGGCGCTGATGCTGCTGGGCGGCTGGGCCGACGTGCTGGCCGCGCCGGGCAGCGCGCTCAACGGCTTCTTCCGCTTCATCGGCAACTCGGTGGTGGCGCTGCTGCTGGCCACCCTGCTGAGCTTCCTCACCCTGGGGCTGATGCGCGGCTTCGACCGCGAGCGCATCCTGCGCTTCTCCCAGGAATGCCTGGCGCCGACGGCCGCCATCACCCTGCTGGTGGGCGCCGGTGGCGGGCTCAACGGCATCCTGGTCCAGACCGGCGTGGCCGCGGAGATTGCCGCGCTCTCCCAGCGCATGGCGCTCTCGCCGCTGTTGATGGGCTGGACGGTGGCCGCGCTCATGCGCATCGCCACCGGCTCGGCCACCGTGGCCATGAGCACGGCGGCGGGGATCGTGGCGCCGGTCGCGGCCGCCGCCGGCTACCCGCACCCGGAGCTGCTGGTGCTGGCTACCGGCGCCGGCTCGCTGGTGCTCTCGCACGTCAACGACGGCGGCTTCTGGCTGGTGAAGGAGTACTTCAACATGAGCGTGTCGCAGACCTTCCGTACCTGGACGGTGCTCGAGACGCTGATTTCCCTGGTGGCGCTGGCGCTGACCGCGCTGCTGGCCACCCTGCTCTGAGGTGTCCGCCATGCACGACCTGATCTACCAGCTGCGCCAGCGCCTGGACCGCTTCAGCCCGGTCGAGCGGCGCATCGCCGACGCCATCCTGGCCGACATCCCCGCCGCCGCGCAGTCGGGCGTGAGCGAGCTGGCCGCGCGCGCCGGGGTCAGCCCGGCGGCGGTCTCGCGCTTCGCCAAGGCGGTCGGCTGCACCCACGTGCGCGAGCTGCGCGCGCGCCTGGCCGAGGCCGGTGCGGTGGGGCGCCGCTTCCTGGACGACGCCGCGGCCGCGCCGCTGCCGGCGCTGCACGCGCAGATCTGCGACGACATCGAGGCCGCGCTGCGGCGCAACCTGGCCGGCTTCTCCGAGGCCGTGGTCGGCGCGCTGGCGGGCACGCTGGTGCGGGCGCGCCGCATCCACGTGTTCGGCATGGGCGGCGCCTCGGCGGTGTTCGGCCAGGAGCTCCAGCACCGCCTCACGCGGCTGGGCCTGCCCGCGTCGGCGTGCAGCGACCCGGTGATCATGCGCATGCTGGCCGCGGCGGTGGACGACGGCGACGTGGTGCTGGCGCTCTCGGTCAGCGGCCTGAACCCGGAACTGGTCGAGGCGGTGGACGTGGCCCGCGGCTATGGCGCGCGGCTGGCGGCCATCACCCGCGCGGGCACGCCGCTGGCCGAGCGCGCCGAATGGCTGCTGCCGCTGGTGCTGGACGAGACCGACTTCGTGTTCAAGCCCTCGGCCTCGCGCTATGCGGTGATGCTGGCCATCGACGTGCTGGCCACCACGCTGGCGCTGCAGGACCCGGCCGGCAACCGCGAGCGGCTGCGGAGGATCAAGCTCGCCCTGGACGGCTGGCGCGGCGGCGACGAAGACCGCCTGCCGCTGGGGGACTGAGCGTGCTCGACCTGCGCATCCGCGACGCGCTGATCCTCGACGGCGGCGACCGCCCCGGCATGCGCGGCGACGTCGGCGTGCGCGACGGGCGCATCGT
Source organism: Pseudoxanthomonas sp. (assembly GCA_035687185.1). GTDB lineage: Bacteria > Pseudomonadota > Gammaproteobacteria > Xanthomonadales > Xanthomonadaceae > Pseudoxanthomonas. Next base: position 8,491 of record DASRYN010000353.1, read on the forward strand.
CGCCGTCGGCCGCGTGGACGCGGCCGCCGCGCGCACCGTCGAGGCCGCCGGGCTGGCGCTGGCACCCGGCTTCATCGACGTGCACACCCATGACGACCTGGAAGTCATCCGCAACCCGGCCATGCCGGCCAAGCTGAGCCAGGGCGTGACCACCGTGGTGGTGGGCAACTGCGGCATCAGCGCCAGCCCGGTGGTGCCCGGCCGCGCCGTGCCCGACCCGATGAACCTGCTCGGCCCGGACGGGGAATTCGCCTACCCGCGCTTCTCCGATTACCGCGCCGCGGTGGAGGCCGCGCGCCCTTGGGTGAACGTGGCCGCGCTGGTGGGGCACACCGCGCTGCGCCACAACCACATGGACCGGCTCGACCGGCCGGCCACCGAGGCCGAAATCGCGGCCATGCGCGCCCAGCTGCGCGAGAGCCTGGACGCCGGCGCGCTCGGGCTCAGCTCCGGCCTGGCCTACGCCTCGGCCTTCCACGCGCCCAACCGCGAGGTTCTGGCGCTGTCGGAAGAACTGGACGGGCGCCGGCACGCCTACGCCTCGCACCTGCGCGACGAGTTCGCGCGGATCGTGCCGGCGCTGGAGGAAGCCCTGGCCGTGGGCCACCACAGCGGCGCGCCGGTGCGCGTCTCGCACCTCAAGTGCGCCGGCGTGGACAACTGGGGACGCAGCGCCGAGGTGCTGGCCGCGCTGGTGCACGGCGCGCACGGCCACGACGTGGCCTGCGACTGCTATCCCTACGCCGCCAGCGCCTCCACCCTGGACCTGAAGCAGGTCACCGACGCCTACGACATCCTGGTCACCTGGTCGCAGCCGCATCCCGCCCAGGGCGGCCGCCTGCTGGCGGACATCGCCGCGGACTGGGGCACGGACCTGCTCGAGGCGGCGCGGCGCCTGCAGCCGGCCGGCGCGGTCTACCACTGCATGGACGAGGCGGACGTGCGCCGCATCCTGGCCCACCCGCTGACCATGATCGGCTCGGACGGCCTGCCCCGCGACCCGCGCCCGCACCCGCGCCTGTGGGGCACGTTCCCGCGCGTGCTCGGCCGCTACGCGCGCGAGGCCGGCCTGTTCCCGCTGCACACGGCGGTGCACAAGATGACCGGGCTGCCGGCCGCGCGCTTCGGCCTGCGCGACCGCGGCGCGGTGCGCGAGGGCGCGCACGCGGACATGGTGCTGTTCGACCCGGCCACCGTGCGCGACGCGGCCGACTACGACGACCCGGTGCGCCCTGCCGTGGGCATCCACGCGGTGTGGGTCAACGGCCGGCTGGCCTACGACGGCGCCGCCACGGCCGGCGAGGGCCACGGCCGCTTCCTGGCGCCGCACTGATCCTTCCTTCCTGTTGCACGGAGCAGACGATGGGCGACATCAAGCGTTACGGTGCCGAGGGCGGCGTGGGCCAGGGGCGGCAGCACATGCCGTTCTCCCGCGCGGTGGAAGCCGACGGCTGGCTGCACGTCTCCGGCCAGGTGCCCATGCGCGACGGCGAGCTGGTCGGCGGCACCGTCACGGAGCAGGCGCACGTGGCCATCGGCAACCTGCTGGCGATCCTGGCCGAGGCCGGCTACGGCCCCGAGCACGTGGTCCGCTGCGGGGTGTGGCTGGACGACGCGCGCGACTTCGCCGCCTTCAACGCGGTGTTCCGCCACTACTTCGGCGAGCATCCGCCGGCACGGGCGTGCGTGGAGACGCGCATGGTCGTGGACTGCAAGGTCGAGATCGACTGCATCGCCTACCGGCGTCCCGCCGGCTGAGGCCGCGCGACGCGGCGCCCTGGCGAGGGCGGACGCGGCAGGCCGGGACGCCTGCAACCCCGCAAGGCGGCCGGAGGCCGCCCCGGGGCGCGTCCGCCCCCGCCAGGGCGTGCGCGGGAAGGCTCAGCCGGTCGGCGCGTCGCCGATGCGGTCCATGCGGATGCGGTTGGCGAACAGCGAGAAGGCCAGCATCCCGGCCAGGCCGCTGGCGCGCTCCACCCACGGCGGCAGCCAGCGCGGCGGCAGCAGCGTGCCGTCGGCGAATAGCGGCTCCAGGCGCACCGCGTCCTCCAGCGTCATCTTGCCGGCGAACAGCCAGCGGCACAGGCGCAGCCGGTCCTGGCGCAGGGCGTGGCGGAAGAAGGTGTGCACGGCCACCAGGCCGCGCAGGTACACCGTGTCCTTGGTGAAGGCGCTGCCGCCGCCCACCGGCACGCCGCGGAACACGCGCTGCGCCGAGGCGAAGCTCTCCACCTCGTTCTGCCCGCCGTCGAGGAAGTAGCGGAACACCTGCAGGAAGTCCGCGCCCTCCAGCGCCATGGCCACCGCCTCGATGCGCAGGCTGATGCGCTTCATGCGCCCGATGTCGATGCTGCCGGTGATCTGCTCGGCGAAGGTGGCCAGCCCCTCCTGGGTCTCGGTCACCCGCGGCGAGGCCAGCGCCAGGCTGGGCAGCAGCGCCTGGGCGCGGCCGTTGAGCGCGGTGAGCGAATGCACCAGCGCCTCGTGGTGGAACAGCTGGCGGCGGTCGTAGTCGCTGAAGGCGGCGCCGGCGCGCAGGCGGATGCGGGTGGCCCCGGCGGCGGCCTTGGCGATCAGCTGCCGGTCCAGTTCCACCTGGATCACGCGGCCGTCGAAGAAATCGTCCAGGTCGCCCTGCAGTTGCAGCGCCAGCGCCGTGGCCGACACCGGCACCTGCTCGGCCGGCGAGAGCAGCTCGTGGTCCAGCTCGCCGGCGATCTGGATGAAGTGGCGCGCGGCCTCGCGCGTGGTCGGGCCCTGTCCCGGCAGCGCGTCGTCCGGGCGGCCGAACAGCGCCACCGATTCGGCGCCGGCCTGCGCGGTGCCCAGCGTCTCCAGCAGGCGCGCGGCGCGGTCCCAGCTGTGCGCCGAGTCGCGCAGGTAGGCGCCCAGCGGGTGCGCCGCATCGGCCGCCGCGGCCACCGCCTGCAGCTCGCGCCGGGCCGCGGAGAAATCCAGCCGCGGGTATTCCACCTGCGGCAGCGCCGCCCGCCCCTGCCGCCATGCCGCCAGGAACGCCGTCTGCACCGCGGCCGGCCAACTGGCCAGCGTCAGCAGGCGGATGCCGCGCGCGGCCCGGACCAGGCGCTGGTCGAGCGCGGCGTGGTGGGCGATGGCGTCGGGCATTCGCGGCTCCGCGGTGGCTGCGCACACGCTAGCCCATCGCGGCGGCAGGCACCAATGCGCGGACTCAGCGCCGCGGGTGCTTGTCGGCCAGGCGCTTGCGCAGGGCCTTGTTGGCGACCTTCGCGTCGGCCTTCTGCGCCAGGCGGCTGGCCAGGCGGTCGGCGGCGCCGGCGACCTCGTCGCGCAGCTTGAGGTAGTTGGCCAGGCGCGCCGGATCCAGGCCGCCGGACGCCACCGCGGCGCGCACCGCGCAGCCGGGCTCGTTGCGGTGCGCGCAGTCGCGGAAGCGGCACTGCGCGGCCAGCGCCTCGATGTCGGCGAAGCCGCCGTCGGCCAGCTCTTCCTCGCCGGTGGGCTTGAGCTCGCGCATGCCGGGGGTGTCGATCAGGCAGGCGCCGGAAGGCAGCGCCAGCAGCGCGCGGTAGGTGGTGGTGTGGCGGCCGCGCGAATCGTGTTCGCGCACGGCGCCGGTCTTCATCCGCGCCTCGCCGAGCAGGGTGTTGGTGAGCGTGGACTTGCCCGCGCCGGAGGAGCCGACCAGCACCGCGGTCAGGCCCGGCGACAGCCACGGCGCCAGCGCCTGCGCGGCGGCCGGGTCGCGCGCGTCCAGCGCCAGCACCGGCACGCCCTGCGCGGCCAGGCCGGCGAGCGCGGCGCGCGCCGCATCGGCGTCGGCACCGTCGCGGTCGGCCTTGGTCAGCACCACCACCGGTTGCACCCCGCCGCCGCCGACCAGCAGCAGGTAGCGCTCGATCCGGCGCGGGTTGAAGTCCGCGTCCAGGCCGCAGACCACGAAGGCGGTGTCGACGTTGGCGGCGATGACCTGCTGCTGGTAGTGCTCGCCGGCGGCGGCGCGCTTGATGGCGCTGCGGCGGGGCAGCAGCGCCAGGATGCGGCGGCCGTCGTGCAGCACCCAGTCACCGACGGCGGCGCGCTCGTGCGTGGGCACGCCGTCGGGGCGGAACACCGGGCGGCGCTGCCATTCCGGCGGGGACTCGGCGCGGAACCCGGCCTCGGGCGCATCGGCCAGCACGTAGCCGGTGCGGTGCTGCTCGATCACCCGCGCCGGCAGCGCGCCGGGGTGGGCCCGGGCCAGCTCCTGCCAGCGCGGGTCCGCGGCCGCGCCCGCCCATGGCCAGCCGATGCGGCGCAGGGAGGCGTAGTCGGGGGTGGCGGCATCCATGCGCGGCATTGTAGAGCGCCCGCCGCGGCAACGTTTCAACGGTAACGGTGGCCGCCGCCGCGCCCGGCGGCGGCGGGCGTTCGCGCGGTCCTTTTCGGCTACCATGCCAGTCCGTTCCCCCTGCCCGCCGGGCCTGCCGCCATGTCCACCGAGAAACCGCTCAGCGTGCGCGAGCGCCTGTCCGAGGTCCGCTACGAGATCCGCGGCGAACTGGCACGGCGGGCGCACGCGCTGGAGGCGGAGGGGCGCAGGCTGATCAAGCTCAACATCGGCAACCCCGGGGCCTTCGGCTTCCGCGCCCCGGCGCACCTGCAGCGGGCCATCGTCGACAACATCGACCACACCGACCCCTATACCCACCAGCTCGGCCTGCCGGCCGCGCGCGAGGCGCTGGCGGCCACCTACCGCGCCCGCAACGCGCCGCACGTGGACGCCGACCGGGTGTTCATCGGCAACGGCGTGTCCGAGCTGATCGACATGTCGCTGCGCGCGCTGCTCAACCCCGGCGACGAGGTGCTGGTGCCCTCGCCCGACTACCCGCTGTGGTCGGCGGCCACGATCCTCAACGACGGCCGCCCGGTGTACTACCGCTGCGCCCCGGACAACGGCTTCCTGCCCGATCCGGTGGAGATCGAGGCGCTGGTGTCCTCGCGCACGCGCGCCATCGTGCTGATCAACCCGAACAACCCCACCGGCGCGGTCTACCCGCGCGAGCTGCTGGAGCGCATCGTCGCCATCGCGGCGCGCCACAACCTGCTGCTGCTGGTGGACGAGATCTACGACCAGGTGCTGTACGACAGCGCCGCGTTCGAGCCGCTGGCGCCGCTGGCCGGCGACCACCCCTGCATCACCTTCAGCGGCCTGAGCAAGGTGCACCGCGCCTGCGGCTGGCGGGTGGGCTGGGCCATCCTCACCGGCGCGCCGGCGCGCACGGCCGAGTACCGCAACGCGATGGACCTGCTCTCGGGCCTGCGGCTGTGCGCCAACGTGGCCGGCCAGTACGCGGTGGCCGCCGCCACGGGCGGGCCGGACACCATCAGCGCGCTGTGCGCGCCCGGCGGCCGCCTGTACGAGACCCGCCGCGCGGTGGTGGAGGCCTGCGCCGCCAGCGAGCACCTGCGCCTGGTGGAGCCGCGCGGTGCGCTGTACGCGTTCCCTTCGGTGGTCGGCCCGGCCGCGCGCGGCTTCGACGACCACCAGTTCGCGCTGGAACTGCTGGAGCAGGAGGGCGTGCTGATCGTGCCCGGCTCCAGCTTCAACGTGCCCTACCGCGACCACTTCCGCGTGACCCTGCTGCCGCAGGCGGAGGTGATGCGCGAGGTCTTCGCCCGCATCGACCGCGCGCTGGCGCGCCGCGCCGAGGCCGCGACCAAGGTCGTGCCGCTGAAGGCCAAGGCCCGCAACGCGGCGGCCTGACGGGACGATGGCGGCCGCCGGCGGTACCCACCCTCGCGCTGCGGCCCACGGCTACCTGGCCCTGGGCGACTCCTACACCATCGGCGAGGGCATCGACCCGGCCGGGCGCTGGCCGGTGCAGCTGGCCGCGGCGCTGCGCGCCGAAGGCATCGGGCTGGACGAGCCGCGCATCATCGCCACCACGGGCTGGACCACCGACGAACTGGACGCGGGCATCGACGCGGCCGACGCCCGCGCGCCGATCGGCACGCACGCCCTGGTCAGCCTGCTGGTCGGCGTGAACAACCAGTACCGCGGCCGCCCGCTGGACGAGTTCCGCGCGCAGTTCGCCGCGCTGCTGGACCGTGCGGCCGGTTTCGCCGGCGGCGACCCGGGGCGCGTGCTGGTGCTGGCCATCCCCGACTGGGGCGTGACCCCGTTCGCCCGCGCCCAGGGCCGGGACGGGGCGCTGGTCGCCGCGCAGATCGACGCGTTCAACGCGGTGTGCCGCGAACAGGCCGCGCGCGTGGGCGCGCCGTGGGTGGACGTCGGCCCGGTCAGCCGCGAGCGCGGCGGCGAGCCGGCGATGCTGGCCGACGACGGCCTGCACCCGTCGGCCGCGATGTACGCGCTGTGGACGGCGCTGGCGCTGCCGGCGGCGCGGACGGCGCTGGCGCGATGAACGCGGCACGGCGGCCATTGCCGCGGGAGAACGCGCGGCGCATCGCGTCGGCCTTCCTGCCCGGAAGCCTGCTGGGCAGCCGCTACCACTACTACTACGCGCGCGCCAAGCTGCGCAGCGACCCGCTGTACCCCGGCGTGTGCGAGGCCCTGCGCGGCACCACCGCGCCGCTGCTGGACCTGGGCTGCGGGCTGGGCCTGCTGGCGCACGCGCTGCGCGATGCCGGCATCGGCCTGCGCTACTTCGGCGTGGACAACGACGCGCGCAAGATCATGGCCGCGCGCCGCGCCGCGCTGCGCGTGGGCCTGCACGACGCCGGCTTCGAGACCCTGGACCTGTCGGGCGCGCTGCCGCCCCACCGCGGCAGCGTGGCGATCCTGGACGTGCTGCAGTTCCTGGAGCCGGAGCGCCAGCTGGCGGTGATCGACGCCGTGGCGACCATGCTGCAGCCCGGCGCGCGCCTGGTGATACGCACCGGCCTGGACGACGGCAGCCGCCGCGCGCGCATCACCCGCGCCACCGACCGCCTGGCCCGCGCCCTGGGGTGGATGAACGCCGCCCCGCGCCACTACCCCGACCCGGCCGCGCTGCGCGAACGCTTCCAGGCCCACGGCCTGCGCAGCGAGTTCGTGCCGCTGTCCGGCGACACGCCCTTCAACAACTGGCGCATCGTCGCCGAGCCGGCCTGAGCCATACGGCCGGCGCGGCGGTCGCGTCCATCGGCGCCGGCGCCCGGGCACGGCGCCCACGATCCCACCCACAGGAAGTGACGACATGAAATGGCGCGGACAGGGTCTCCTCACGGTCGCGGTGCTGGCGGCAGCGGCGGCCATCGGCTGGCAATGGACCTCGACGCGCGCGCTCGAGGACCACGCGCTGGGGCACGGCATCGACTACCTGCCCTACACCCGCGCCGTGGCCACCTTCGTGGACGGCCAGCGGCGCTGGCCCGCGGCCGGCGAGCTGGCGCTGCCCGAACCGCCGGACGGCGGTCCCATCGCCGCGGCCACGCTCGGGCCCGAGGGCGAGATCCAGGTCGCCTTCCGCGCCTGGACGCTCGGCGACGGCCGCGTCCGCGCGGTGCTGGCGCCGGTGCTCAACCCCCACGCGGCGGACGCGCCGCCGACCGCGCGCCTGTCCTACCGGTGCGTGGAGGTCGCGCCGGCGGCCATGGCCCGCGTGGTCTGCGGCAGCGAGACCGTCACTCCCCGCGCGGAGGTCGCCGCGGCCAACGCCGGCGCCTTCGCGCGCTGGCGGCAAGCCGACGCAGAGCGGCAGGCGCGGCAGGCGATCGCCGCCGCGCCGCCCGCCCCCACCCGGTGCGACCGGCTCTGGGAGCAGGCCGAGCGCGAGATCCTGCCCTGTCTGGAAGGCGTGGACCCGGCGCTGGCGCGGCAGTTCGGCGAACGCGGCCGTGAACTGTTCCTCGGGCCGCGGCTGCGGCCCGAGGTCGTCGCCCGCAACCCGGAGCTGCTGGCCGAGTTCGACGCCCGGTGCCAGGCCCACTGGGACGCGCTGGCCGGCACCGCGGCGCAGGCCGACCCGCGCGCCCGCGGCTGCTTCTAGCCCGCGGCGCCGGGGGCCGCCGCGCCGGGGACACTCCTCTCGCCCTGCAGTGCCAGCAGCAGGCGCGCCTGCAGGAGGCGCGGCGGCTGATGCTTGCCGAGCCTGGGAGCCGCGGCCGCCGGCGAGCGCGTGGCTACGGGACCCGTCGCCGTCCGGCAGCAACTGCCGGCGCTGCCCGGTGCGCGCGGCTCAGGACGGCAACGTCGTGCCGTAGCCGCGCTCGCGCAGCAGGCACAGCGTCGCCTCCACCATTTCCGCGCTGCGGCCGTGCGGGGCGCCTTCGTGCAGCAGCACCACCGCGCCGGGGTGCAGCCCGCGCTGGATCCGCTGCAGTACCCGCACCGGGTCGCCGTCCACTGCATCGTAGCCGCGCACGGTCCAGGCCACCCGCGCCAGCCCGTGGCGCCGCAGTGCCGCGGCCACGAACGGGTTGGTCATGCCCACCACGGCGCGGAACCAGCGCGGCGGCACCCCGGCCAGCGCCGCCAGCGCCGCCTGGGCGCGGCCGACCTCGCGGGCCATGGCCCGCGGCCCCAGCGCCCAGAACCAGGCCTGCGGATGGGTGTGGCTGTGGTTGCCCACGCCGTGGCCGGCGCGGACGATCGCGGCCACCAGGTCCGGCCGCGCCCGCGCGCGCTCGCCGACCAGGAAGAAGGTGGCGCGGGCGCCGTGCCGGGCCAGCGCCTCGAGGATGGCGGGCGTGTCCGCGGATGGCCCGTCGTCGATGGTCAGCCACACCACCCGCTCGTCCGTGGGCAGCCGCGCCAGCACCGGCCCGTACAGCGCGCTGCGCGGCAGGAACACCGGCACCACGAAGGCCGCGTGCGAGAGCAGCAGCGCCGGCAGGCCCCAGGCCCAGCCCAGCCGCCACCACAGCAGCGCCACGGCCAGCTGCGACAGCGCCAGCCACGCCGCCCACGCACGCGGGCGGCGCGGAATGCGATGCAGTGTCGCAGGCCCGCTCATCGCCGCATCATGCCACGGGGCGTAGAATGCCCGGCCTGGAATCCCCCTGCCCGCGAGCTCCCATGTCCCTCGATCCCGCCCTGCGTTCGCGCATCGAATCGCTGCTGCAAGCCAACCGCGTCGTGCTGTTCATGAAGGGCCAGCCCGGCATGCCGCAGTGCGGCTTCTCGGCCAAGGCCTGCGGCGTGCTGGAGGACCTGGGCGTGGAGTTCGCCCACGTCAACGTGCTGGCCGACCAGGAGATCCGCGAGGGCATCAAGGTGTTCGGCAACTGGCCGACCATCCCGCAGCTGTACGTGGACGGCGAGCTGATCGGCGGCAGCGACATCATCGAGCAGCTGGCCGCCAGCGGCGAGCTGTCGCAACTGCTGGGCCTGCCGCCGCCGGACCGCACCCCGCCGCGCGTGACCGTGACCGAGGCGGCGGCCGAGAAGCTGCTCGGCGCGCTGGCCGATGCCGGCGACGCGGCGCTGGCGCTGTCCATCGATGCACGCTTCCAGCCGCGCTTCCAGATCGCCCCGCGCAGCGAGAACGCCATCGCGGTGGAGACCCAGGGCCTGCGCATCCAGTTCGACCCCGGCAGCGCGCGCCGCGCCGACGGCATCACCATCGACTGGGTGGACGACTTCCGCGGCCAGGGGCTGTCGATCGACAACCCCAACGCGCCGCGGCCGGTCCAGGCCATCACCCCGGCCGAGGCCGACCGCCAGGTCCGCGCCGGCGAGCTGGTGCTGGTGGACGTGCGCCCGCCGGAGGAACGGGCCGTGGCCGCGGTGGCGGTGGCGCACCGCACCTTCGACGGCAGCGGCCGCGCCGACCTGGAGGCGTTGCCGAAGGACACCCGCCTGGCCTTCCTCTGCCACAAGGGCGGGCGCAGCGGGCAGGCCGCCGAGGACTTCCGCGCGCGCGGCTTCACCCAGGTATTCAACGTCGAGGGCGGCATCGACCGCTGGTCGCAGGAAGTGGACGGCGGCGTGCCGCGCTACTGACCGCGCGCCGGTCGCCGGCAAGCCCCGCTGCTGCAACCGCTCGGGCGCTGCCTCAGAAGCCGCCGCCGGCGTCCAGCCAGGCCTGTTCCTCCGGCGTGCTCTCGCGGCCCAGCGCGCGGTTGCGGTGCGGGAAGCGGCCGAAGCGCGCGATCACCTCCTCGTGGGCCAGGGCGTAGTCCAGGTAGTTGCGGTCGCCCAGCGCGCGGAACAGCGCCACCGACCGCCGCTGGTCGGCCGCATCCTCCGAATGTTCGAAGGGCAGGTAGAAGAACGCCCGCAGCGCCGGCTCGAATGCCGCGTCGTGGCCGGCCGCCAGCGCGCGGTCGGCGACGTGGCGCGCCAGCCCGTCCGTGGCATAGGCGTGGCCGCTGCCGCGGAACACGTTGCGCGGGATCTGGTCCAGCAGCAGCACCAGCGCCAGCGCGCCCTCGGCCGTGGCCTGCCAGTGGTCCGCCTCGCGCCGGGCCGCGGCCAGGTGCGCGGCCAGGAAGCGCGCCTCGCACTCGCGGTCGAAGGCCTCGCCGCCGGCGAACCACGCCTGCATGCCCGCCTGGCGCCAGAACCGCACCACCTCTCCGGGCGCGACCGTCATGGATGCGCCCCCGCGTGCCGGGGCCGTGCCACCGGCGCCGCGGCCGCACGCGGGCCGTGCGGCTCGCCGCCCACCAGCCCCAGCCGCCGCCGGATGCGGCTCAGGCCCACCGGCGTGACCCCGATGTACGCGGCCACGTCCTTGAGCGGGATGCGCCCGGCCACGTCCGCGTAGTCCTCCAGGAAGCGGCGGTAGCGCGCGCCGGCATCCAGCACCAGCAGGTCGTGCTCGCGCTGTTCCTTGCGCAGGCCGAACACGCGGAAGCCGCTGGCGAGCGCGGCCTGCCACGGCAGGTGCACCGCGGCCAGGCGTTCCAGCACCGCATAGTCCAGCCGCTCGACGCAGGCCGCCTCCAGGGCATCGGCGCGGAACGCGGCGCGGCCGTCGCCGGCCAGCGCGCGCGCACTGGCGAAGAAGCGGCCCTCGGGCACGAACCCCTTGATCCGGTGGCGCCCGTCGCCGCTCTCGTAGGCCAGGCGCAGGATGCCGCGGCGCACGAAGAACACGTGCGGCGCCCGCGCGCCGGCGTTGAACAGCACCTGGCCCGGCGCCAGCTCGCACACCTCCAGCGCCGCGGCGACGGTTTCCCACTCGGGCAGCGGCGCGCCGGCCAGCGCGCCCAGCACCGCGCGCGCGACCGTGTCCTGGCCGGGTGCGGACGGATTAACCGGGGTTAATGACCCGGCCCGCGCGCGCCCCGGATAGTGCCCGCCAGTCCCGTTCCCGGAGATGGCCCCCATGCAACGCCTCCTGCCACCGCACCTGCTGATCCTAGCAGCGGCGCTGATGATGCTCCTGCATGCCTGCGCACCGGGCCCGCACTGGCTGCCGGCCTGGCTGCGCTGGCCGGGCCTGGCGCTGCTGGTGGCGGGCCTGGGCATCGCCGCGTGGCACGCGCGGCTGTTCCGCCGCGTGGGCACCAACATCCACACCTTCCGCGCGCCGCAGGTGCTGGTGACCGGCGGCCTGTTCCGGCACAGCCGCAACCCGATGTACCTGGGCTTCGTGCTGGCGCTGGCCGGCCTGGCGCTGGTGCTGGGCGCGGTCACGCCGGCGCTGGTGGCCGTCGCCTACGCGGTGGTGGTGGACCGCTGGTACATCCGCTTCGAGGAAGAGGCGATGGCGCGGACCTTCGGCGAGGACTACCGGCGCTACCGCACGCGGGTCCGCCGCTGGCTCTGAGAAGCGCGGCCAACCGTCGGGCCTTGCGCGCGATGGCGGGTCGTGGTTACGGTCGGAACCATTTCCACCGGGGTTCCGACCAGATGCGTTTCCTGCCCGTTCTCCTCGCGGGGGCGGCGTTGTGCTGCGGCACCGACGCCCTCGCCTCGCGCTTCGCCGAAGACCCGTATCCCAGCACCTACCGGCCGCTGCCCTCCGAACCGGTGCTGCTGCGCAACGCGACCGTGCTCACCGGCACCGGCCAGCGCCTGGACGGGGCCGACGTGCTGATGCGCGACGGCCGCATCGCCGCGCTCGGCCAGGCGCTGCAGGCGCCGGCCGGGGCGCGCGTGGTCGACGCCACCGGCAAGTGGGTGACGCCGGGCATCATCGACGTGCATTCGCACCTGGGCGTGTATCCCAGCCCCGGCGTGCGCGCGCACAGCGACGGCAACGAGATGACCGCGCCGGTCACCGCCAACGTCTGGGCCGAGCACTCCGTGTGGCCGCAGGACCCGGGCTTCGCCACCGCGCTGGCCGGCGGGGTGACCACGCTGCAGGTGCTGCCCGGCTCGGCCAACCTGGTCGGCGGCCGCGGCGTGACGCTGCGCAACGTCCCGGCCACCACCTACCAGGCGATGAAGTTCCCCGGCGCGCCGTGGGGCCTGAAGATGGCCTGCGGCGAAAACCCCAAGCGCGTCTACGGCGGCAAGGGCACCGCGCCGGCCACGCGCATGGGCAACGTGGCCGGCTACCGCGCCGCCTTCATCGACGCGGCCGAGTACCTGCGCAAGAACGGCGGCGGCAAGCCCAGGGAGCAGCCGCGGCGCCGCTGGTGGCAGTCGGCGGACGCGGGCAAGGGCGACAGCGCCGGCGACGCGGGCGGCAAGCGCGACCTCAAGCTCGACACGCTGGCCGGCGCCATCAACGGCGACATCCTGGTGCACATCCACTGCTACCGCGCCGACGAGATGGCGGTGATGATGGACCTGGCCCGGGAGTTCGGCTTCAGGATCGCCGCGTTCCACCACGGCGTGGAGGCCTACAAGCTGGCCGACCGGCTGGCGGCCGAAGGCATCTGCGGCGCGCTGTGGGCCGACTGGTGGGGCTTCAAGATGGAGGCCTTCGACGGCATCCAGGAGAACATCGCGCTGGTGGACCGCCCCCGCAACGGCTGCGCCATCGTGCACTCGGACTCGGAGGAAGGCATCCAGCGCCTGAACCAGGAGGCTGCCAAGGTCATCGCCAGCGCGCGGCGCGCGGGCATGGAGATACCGCCCGAGCGCGCGATCGCCTGGCTGACGTCCAATGCCGCCCGTTCGCTGGGCGTGGCCGACCGCACCGGCAGCCTGGAGCCGGGCAAGCTGGCCGACGTGGTGGTGTGGAACCGCGATCCCTTCAGCGTCTACGCGCAGGCCGAGCAGGTCTACATCGACGGCGCGCGCGTGTACGACCGCCACGACCGCACGCGCCAGCCGGTCTCGGACTTCATGCTCGGCCAGGGCGCCGCCGCCCCGGGAGGTGCGCCGTGATGCACGCGTCGATCGGGACTCGCCTTTCCCGCCTGGCCCGTGCGGGCCTGCTGGCCGCCGGCCTCTCGGCCGCGACCGCGGCGGCCGCTCAGGACCTGCTGGTCCGCAACGCCACCGTGCATACCGCCGGCCCGCAGGGCACGCTGGAGGGCGCCGACGTGCTGGTCCAGGGCGGGGTCATCCGCGCCGTCGGGCACGGCCTGGCGCCGCCGGCCGGGGTGCCGGTGGTCGAGGCGCAGGGCCGGCCGCTGACGCCGGCGCTGTTCGGCGGCATCACCGGCATCGGCCTGGAGGAGGTCTCGGGCGAGGCGCCCACGGTGGACACGGCCGTCTCGCTCGAGGAACAGCCGGTGCGCCCGGAGTTCGACGTGACCCTGGCATACAACCCGGCTTCGGTGCTGGTGCCGGTGGCGCGCATGGAGGGGCTGGGCTTCACCCTGCTGGCCGCCGACACCGGCGGCACCTTCGTCGCCGGCCAGGGCGGCGTGGTGCGGCTGGACGGCAGCGCCGATCCCATCGGCCCGCGCGCGCTGTTCGTGCGCCTGGGCGCGGGCGCCGCGGACCTGAGCGGCAAGTCGCGCGCGGCGCAGTGGATGCTGCTGGACCAGATGGTGGCCGAGGCGCGCGGCCGCGTGCCGGCCGATTCCCCGCACGCCCTGCTCACCCCGGCCGGCCGCGCCGCGCTGGCGCGCTACCTCGCCGGGCAGGGCCGGATCGTGGTGCGCGTGGACCGCGCCGCCGACATCCGCCAGCTGCTGCGCTGGGCCGGACGCGAGAACGTGCGCGTCGCCATCGCCGGCGGCGCCGAGGCCTGGCAGCTGGCGCAGCAGATCGCGCAGGCGCGGGTGCCGGTGTTCGTCGATGCGCTGGCCGACCTGCCGGGCAACTTCGACCAGATCGGCGCCACGCTGCGCAACGCGGCGATGCTGCATGCCGCCGGAGCGGAGGTCAGCTTCGCCCAGGCCGGCGACGCCTCGCACAACGCACGCAAGGTCCGCCAGCTGGCCGGCAACGCGGTGGCCAACGGCCTGCCCTGGGAAGCCGCGCTGGCCGGGCTGACCCGGGTGCCGGCGCAGGCGCTGGGCGTGGGCGACCGCCTCGGCACCATCGCCCCCGGCCAGGCCGCGGACCTCGTGCTGTGGACCGGCGACCCGCTGGACGTGATCCACACCGCGCAGCAGGTGTGGTTGAGCGGGCGCGCCATGCCGATGCGCTCGCGCCAGACCGAGCTGCGCGACCGTTACCTGCGCGCCGGCGAGGGCGGCCTGCCGCCGGCCTATTCGCGCTGAAGCCGGACGCCGGCCCGGGCATGCACCGGGCCGGCGCACCGCCCACGGCGCGGCGTGCGGCAGTCGCCAGCCACCGGGGTTTTGCGCTAGGGTTCCCGCCCTGTAGGCACGCCGACCGGCACGGGGGCGCCATGCGCATCGGAATCGTGGTCGACTCGACCTGCGACCTCCCCAACGACTTCATCCAGGGCAACAACGTCGTGCTGCTGCCGATCACGGTGCGCATCGGCGAGGCCTTCCTGGCCGACCACCGCGACGAGGAGGCCACGCTGAGCTTCCTGCAGGCGCACGTGGCCGAGCGCGGCCACGAGGCCGAGACCGTGCCCTACTCGGTGGAGCAGATCCGCGACCTGTTCCTGGGCAAGCTGGTGGTCGACTACGACCACGTCTTCTGCCTCACCGTCACCCGGACGCGCAGCCCGATCCACGAGCACGCGGTCCAAGCCAGCTTCGCCATCCTCAACGACTACAAGCCCATCCGCCAGGCCGCCGGCTACAACTCGCCGTTCGCCCTGCGCGTGATCGACACCCAGAACCTGTTCGCAGCCCAGGGCGTGGCCGTGGTCGAAGCCGTGCGCATGCGCCAGGCCGGCGCCGGCGTGCAGCAGATCCGCGAACGGCTGGAGGAGCTGGCGCTCAACACCCACGGCTACATGATCCCGCGCGACCTCTACTACCTGCGCGCGCGGGCGCGGGCCAAGGGCGACCGCAGCGTGGGCCTGCTCAGCGCCGCGCTGGGCACCGCGCTGGACATCAAGCCGGTGCTGCATTGCTTCCGCGGCGAGACCGCGCCGGTGGGCAAGGTCAAGGGCTTCGAGCCGGCGGTGCAGAAGCTGTTCGACTTCGCCATCCAGCGCATCCAGGCCGGGCTGATGACCCCGACCCTGTGCGTGAGCTACGGCGGCGAACTGTCCCAGCTGCGCGCCCTGCCGGGCTACGCGCGCCTGCGCGAGACCTGCCAGGCCAGCGGCGTGGAGCTGTTCGAGAGCGTGATGAGCCTGACCGGCATGGTCAACGTCGGCAAGGGCGCGGTCGCCGTGGTCTTCGCGGCCGCACCGCATGGATTCTCGGCCTAGGAGGATCGCGCCATACGGATGACGGCCGAC
>DASRYN010000354.1:0-3866 GCA_035687185.1 Pseudoxanthomonas sp.
GCTGCTCCACATGCGCCGCGGTGCGCGCGCTCTCGCCGGCCAGGTTCAGCAGCCCGGCCACGACCAGCGCCAGCACCGCCAGCGCCACCAGCAGTTCGATCAGGGAGAAGCCCGGCGCGCGGGCGGGCCGTTCAGTGCGGGCGGCCATGCACGTCCACCTTGCCGGCAGGATCGACGGACACCTCCACCCGGGCCTGGCCGAGGGCCAGCGCCACCGCCTGCGGCTCGGCCGCGCCGGTGGGATCGAAGCGGAAGCCCAGCCGGTCCTGGCGCGCGGGCAGCAGCGCGCGCACGCCGTCCTGCCAGGCGCGGGCGGCGAACGGACCGTCCTCCAGCGGCACCCAGGCGCCGAAGTCGTGGCGCGCGAAGCGGTAGCCGGCCGCGTCCACCTGCACCTGCACCGTGCGCCCGCCGAGGATGGCTTCGTCGCGCGCGTGGCCCAGGCGCTGCGCGAAGCCGTCGGCCTGGCGGTGCAGGGTGGCGTCGTCGTCCGGCAGGGAGATCAGCACCGCGGTGGCGGTCAGGCCGGCGATGGCGACGGCGACCAGCAGCTCCAGCAGGGTGAAGCCGCGCGCGCGCCTGCGCCGCGGCGCGGGGAGGTGGCGGCGTGGGCGCGCGCGCGCGGTCACTGCCAGTTGCCGATGTCCGCGTTCTCGCCTTCGCCGCCCTCGGCGCCGTCGGCACCGAAGGAATAGACGTCGAACGCGCCGCGCCGGCCCGGGATCCGGTACTGGTAGGGGTTGCCCCACGGATCGTCCGGCAGCCGGCGGATGTAGCCGCCCTTGCGGTAGCGCTCGGGCCGCGCCAGCCCGGCCGGCGCCTGCAGCAGCGCCTGCAGTCCCTGGTCGTTGCGCGGGTAGGCCAGGTTGTCCAGGCGGTAGGTCTCCAGCGCCTGCTCCAGCAGCGCCACGTCGGCGCGGGCCTTCTCGGCCATGGCGCGGTCCTGGCTGGGGAGCACGTTGATCATCACCACCGTGGCCAGCAGGCCGATGATGACGATGACCACCATCAGCTCGATCAGGGTGAAGCCGGCGGCGTCCGGATGCGGGCGGAAGCGGCGGGGCGGTCGCATGGGCGGTTCCTCGGTGCGGGGTCGGGGCGCGCTCAGCCGAGCGCGAGCGAGTTGAACTGGAGGATGGGCAGCAGGATGGAGAGCACGATCAGCGCGACCACGCCGCCAAGGGCGACGATGATGGCCGGCTCGAGCAGGCTCAGCGCGGCGGCCGAGACGGTGTCGATCTCGCGCTCCAGGTAGTCGGCGGCGCGTCCGAGCATCGGCGCCAGGCGGCCGCTGCCCTCGCCGCTGCCGGCCATGTACAGCAGGGTGGGCGGGAACACGCCGGCGCGGCGCATGGCGGACGACAGGCTGCTGCCCTCGTCGATTGCGGCGACCATGGTGGCGGTGGCCGCGCGCAGCACGCGGTTGCCCACGGTGCGCGCGGTGATGGACAGCCCCTCGAGCAGCGGCAACCCGCTCTCGAGCATGATGGCCAGCGTGCGCGCCATGCGCGCGGCATGCAGGTCGCGCAGCACCCGGCCCAGCAGCGGCAGGCGCAGCAGCAGGCCGTCGAAGCGCATGCGGAAGTCCTCGCGCCGCAGCAACCGGAGGAAGGCCACGCCCGCCACCGCCAGCAGCGCCAGCCCCAGCCAGCCCCAGTGGGCGATCGCGTCGGACACGGCGATCACGGCGCGGGTGAGCCACGGCAGCGCGCGGCCCATCGAGTCGAACTGCTCCACCACCTTGGGCACCACGAAGCCCATCAGCGCCGCCACCACCAGCACCGCGGTGAACGCCAGCGCCGCCGGGTAGACCAGCGCGCCGGCCAGGCGCGCGCGGAGCTGCTGTTGCCGCTCCAGCAGCTCGGCCAGCCGTTCCAGGATCTGCGGCAGCGCGCCCGAGCTCTCGCCGGCGGCGACCATGGCCCGGTACAGCGGCGGGAAGGCCTTGCCCTGCTGCGCCATGGCGTCGGCCAGGCGGTAGCCCTCCAGCACCTGCGCGTGCGTGGCCATCACCACCCGGCGCACGCCGCGGCGGTCGCTCTGGTTGCCGATGGTGCGCAGCGCCTCTTCCAGCGGCGCGCTGGCGGCCAGCGTAGCCAGCTGGCGGGTCAGCAGCGCCAGGTCGCGCGCGGTGAAGCGGCCACCGGCGGCGCGCGCGGCGGCCTGACGCGCCGGCTCCAGGCGCACCGGCACCAGCTGCCGCTGTTCCAGCAGCGCGCGCGCCTCGCGCGCGCTGGCCGCGGCCACCGTGCCGGTGCGGGTGCGGCCGCGGCCGTCGAGCGCGGAATACTCAAACGCCGACATCGCCCGGGTTCTCCTGGCGGGTCACGCGCACGGCCTCCTCCGGCGTGGTGACGCCGGCGGCCACGCAGCGCCGCGCCGCGTCGGCCAGCCGCCCGCCGCCGGAGGCGAACGCGGCCTCGGCGATGACGTCCTCGCCGGCGTCCTCGGCGACCAGGCGGCGGATGCGCTCGTCCACGACGATGAATTCGTGGATGCCGATGCGGCCGGCGTAGCCGGTGTGGTTGCAGCGTGGGCAGCCGACGGCCTCGTACACGGTGCCGCCGGCGCGCCCGCCGCCCAGCGCCGCGTCCAGGCGGTCGTCGCCGCGCGGTCGCCGGCAGTGCGGGCACAGCCGGCGCAGCAGGCGCTGGGCCATCACCAGGCGCAGGCTCGAGGCCAGCAGGAAGGGCTCGATGCCGATGTCGCGCAGGCGGGTGATGGCGCCGGCGGCGTCGTTGGTGTGCACGGTGGACAGCACCAGGTGGCCGGTCAGGCTGGCCTGCACCGCGACCTGCGCGGTCTCGCCGTCGCGGATCTCGCCGACCATCACCACGTCGGGGTCCTGGCGCAGGATGGCGCGCAGGCCGGCGGCGAAGGTCATGCCCACGCGCGCGTTGACCTGGGTCTGGCCGACGCCCTCGATGGCGTACTCGACCGGGTCCTCGACGGTGAGGATGTTGCGCTCGCCGTCGTTGAGCGCGGCCAGCGCGGCGTAGAGCGTGGTCGTCTTGCCCGAGCCGGTGGGGCCGGTGACCATGACGATGCCGTTCGGCGTGCGCAGCGCGTCGCGCAGCGCGGCCAGCGCCGGCGGCTCCATGCCCAGCTGCTCCAGCGAAAGCGCGCCCTGGTCCTTGTCCAGGATGCGCAGCACCACGCGCTCGCCGCCGCGGGTGGGCAGGGTCGAGACGCGCACGTCCAGCACCTTGGCGCCCATGGCCAGCGACACGCGGCCGTCCTGCGGCACGCGCTTCTCGGCGATGTCCAGCCGGGCCATGACCTTGACCCGCGAGACCAGCAGTGGCGCCACCCGCGCCGGCAGACTCACCGCCTCGCGCATCACCCCGTCCACGCGGAAGCGCACGCGCAGCGCCGATTCGAACGACTCGATGTGCACGTCCGATGCGCCGATGCGCGCGGCCTCGGCGATCACGCCGTTGATCAGGCGGATGATGGGCGCGTCGCCCTGGCTCTCCAGCAGGTCGGCGGTGCCGGGGATGTCCTCCGCCAGCGCGTCCAGACTGCCGTGCAGGTCCAGCTCGCCCACGCCGGCGGCGTTGCCGAGGGCGGCGTCGGCGTACACCTCCGAAAGCCGGCGGTCGAACGCGGCGCGCTCCAGCACATCCACCTGCAGGGGCACGCCGAGCACGCGCCGCACCTCGGCCAGCGCCTGCGGGTCGCCGCCCTCGCGCAGCGCGACGTGGCCGCCGGCGCCGAGCAGCAGCACGCCGTGGCGCCTGGCGAAGGCGTAGGCCAGGGCAGGCGCGGCCGTGCTCATCGCGGCGAACCGCCGTCCGTGGCCGCGCCTGGCTGCACCGGCGCCTTGGCGGGGGCGGGGGCGGGGGCCGCGACCGGCGCGACCGGCG
>DASRYN010000355.1:0-18264 GCA_035687185.1 Pseudoxanthomonas sp.
GGCCTCGCGCTGCTCGTGCGCCTGCGCGGGGCCGGCGCCGGGGTCGGCCCAGTCGATGCCGGCGTCGCCGCCGTGGCCGTCGCCGGCGGGCGCGAGCCAGCGCAGGCGGAAGCGCGCGCGCCGCTGCAGGTCGATGATGCGCCGACGCAGGATGCTCCAGAACAGCGGCGTCCATTCCTGCGGCGGCCGTTCTCGGTAGGCGAGCATCTTCATCATCGCGTCCTGCACCGCGTCGAGCGCGTCCTCGCGCTGGCGCAGGCCGGCCTCGGCGAAGCGGAACGCGCGCGGGCCCACCTGCGCGAGGAACGCGTCCAGCGACGCCCATGCGGGCGTCGCCGGAGCCTCCCGTTCGGGCGGTGCGGGCGCGGTCACCAGCACAGCTTAGCCGCGCGCGCGGGCGCGCCGGTGAGGGGCGTTGCGGGGGCGGTCATGCGGTTTCATCGGAAAGCTCCGGAAGCGTCGCGGCACCTGTTCCAACGCACGCGCATGCGCGCGGTTGACCCGGCTGTGTTCGGTTCAGGCTGCGGTTATCATGCGGCCGGGCGCCTTGCCCGGGGGAGCGAGTCGGGAATGAACGACAGTCTGGTTGCGCTGTACATCTTCATGCTCGCGGCCATCGCGGGCCACGTGATCATCTCGCGGGTGCCGGTGATCCTGCACACGCCGCTGATGTCCGGTTCCAACTTCATCCACGGCATCGTGCTGATCGGCGCGATGGTGGTGCTGGGCCACGCCGACACCACGCTGGAGAAGGCCATCGGCTTCGTGGCGGTGGCGCTGGGCGCGGGCAACGCGGCCGGCGGCTACGTGGTCACCGAGCGGATGCTGGAGATGTTCAAGTCCTCCCGGAAGCCGGAGCCGAAGGCATGAGCGGCGTTTCCGACCTGCGCGTGTGGCTGGTGGGCGCCAGCTACCTGGCGGCCGCCACCCTGTTCCTGCTGGGCCTGCAGCGCATGGCTTCGCCCGCGACCGCGCGCAGCGGCATCCGCTGGGCGGGCCTGGGCATGGTCATCGCGACCGTGGCCACCTTCCTGCTGCCGGACCTGCACAACCTGGCGCTGATCGTCACCGCGCTGGTGCTGGGCACGGTGGTGGCATGGGTGTCCGGCAAGAAGGTGGCCATCACCGACATGCCGCAGATGGTGGCGCTGTACAACGGCATGGGCGGCGGCTCGGCCGCGGCGATCGGCGCGGTGGAGCTGCTGAAGTACTCCGGCCTGGTCCATGGCACGGGCGCCGGCGCCGCGGGCGGCGCGCCCGGCGTGGTGGTGCTGGCGCTGGCGGTGCTGGGCTCGGCCATCGGCGCGGTGTCGCTGTCCGGCTCGATCGTCGCCTGGGCCAAGCTCGACGGCCGCCTGGACCGGCGCGTGGCCTTCCCGGGCCAGCAGGCGTTCAACCTGCTGGTGGCGCTGGCCATGGTGGTGCTGGGCGTGTGGGCGGCGGCGACGCTGCAGGACGGGCCCATCATCGCCTTCTTCGTCGTGGCCCTGGCGCTGGGCGTGCTGATGACCCTGCCCATTGGCGGCGCCGACATGCCGGTGGTGATCTCGCTGTACAACGCCTTCACCGGCCTGGCGGTCTCGTTCGAGGGCTACGTGCTGGGCAACGAGGCGCTGATCATCGCCGGCATGATGGTCGGCGCGGCGGGCATCCTGCTCACCCGGCTGATGGCCAAGGCCATGAACCGGCCGATCCGCAACGTGCTGTTCGGCAGCTTCGGCGGCGGCGGGCAGGCGCAGGCGATCACCGGGGCGCAGAAGCCGATCGAGGCGGGCGACGTGGCCGCGATGATGGCCTACGCCGAGCGCGTGGTGATCGTGCCCGGCTACGGCCTGGCGGTGGCGCAGGCGCAGCACAAGATCTGGGAGCTGGCGCAGCGGCTGATCGAGCGCGGGGTGAAGGTGAAGTTCGCCATCCATCCGGTCGCAGGGCGCATGCCCGGGCACATGAACGTGTTGCTGGCCGAAGCCGGCGTGCCCTACGACCTGATCGCCGACATGGACGACATCAACCCCGAGTTCCCCAACACCGACGTGTCGCTGGTGATCGGGGCCAACGACGTGGTCAATCCGGTGGCCAAGACCGACCCGGCCAGCCCGATCTACGGCATGCCCATCCTCGACGTGGTCGAGTCGAAGAACGTCATCGTCATCAAGCGCGGCAAGGGCACGGGCTTCGCCGGCATCGAGAACGCGCTGTTCTACGCCGACAACACCCGCATGCTGTACGGCGACGGCGCCGAGATGGCCAATGCGCTGGTGAGCGAGCTGAAGGCGCTGGACGGCGGCGGGCACTGAGCGCGGCGCGCGTGGGCCGGGCCTCAGCGCCCCGCCCACAGCGCCAGCAGCGGGGCCGCGGCCAGGCAGGCCAGGTCCAGGCCGGTGTTGGCCAGGCGGGAGAGGGTCCAGACGTAGCCGGCGCCCATGCGCGGCGCTGCCTCCCAGGGCGCCATGCCCATCTGCGCGCCGATGTGGCCGGCGGCGGCCAGCCACTGCACCGCGGCGGCGACCGCCAGCGTCGCCAGCGCCGCAGCCAGGCCGCGCGTCCAGCCGCGCGGCATGCCGCCCAGGCGCAGCAGCCAGGCCGCCTGCAGCGCGGCCGGCAGCGCCACCCAGCCGTGCTGGCGGCCGCTGGCCAGGGCCAGCGAGGTCCAGGCCACGGTCACGGTGGCGGCGCCCAGCAGGAGCAGCAGCGCCCACAGCCAGCGGGACGGCCTGGCGGGCGGGGCGGGGCGGGCATCGGCGGCGGGCGGCATCGCGGGGTCCGGGGCGAGGGGCGCCAAGGATACGCGGTGGCCGCATCGGCTAGAATTCACGGCTCCCCCGACCCGGGCGGCGGCTTGCAAGCGCGGCCGGCACGCCCCATATCGCCCGCATGTACTCCCGCAGCAGCGAACCCGTCCGTTTCGAGCGCGACTGCGCCGCCGTCATGGTCCCGCAGGGCGAGGCCGTGACCCTGCCCGCGGGCAGCGTCGGCTACATCACCCAGGGCCTGGGCGGCAGCTACACCGTGTTCGTCGAGGGCAACCTGTTCCGCATCGCGGGCAAGGACGCCGACGCCATCGGCAAGGAGCCGCCGCCGGAGCTGGAACTGCCGGCCGACGCGAGCGACGAGGAGGTCGAGGCCATGGTCTGGCGCCAGCTGCGCACCTGCTTCGATCCGGAGATCCCCTTCAACATCGTCGACCTGGGCCTGGTGTACGAGGCCAACCTGCGGCCGCGCGCCGACGGGCAGCGCGAGATCGAGGTCAAGATGACGCTCACCGCGCCCGGCTGCGGCATGGGCGAGATCCTGGTGGACGACGTGCGCAGCAAGCTGGAGCAGATCCCCACCATCGCCGAGGCCGACGTCGAACTGGTGTTCGACCCGCCGTGGGGCCGGCACATGATGTCCGAGGCCGCCCGGCTGGAAACCGGGATGTTCTGAGGGCCGGCGGCGCTCAGCGGCTGATCGCTGCCGCCGTGGCCTGCAGCACCCGCGCCGCGTCCGCCGGCGCCAGTTCCAGCAGCAGGCCGCGCTGCCCGGCATTGATGAACACGCTCGGGGCGGCCATCGCGTCGGCCTCGATCCACACCGGCACCGGGCGTTGCTGCCCGAACGGGCTGATGCCGCCCACGCGGTAGCCGCTGCGCCGTTCGGCCTCGGGCACTTCCATCATCCGCGCGGCCTTGCCGCCCGCCGCGGCGGCCAGCGCCTTGGGCTGCAGCTGGCGGTCCGACGGAATCACCGCGCAGGCCGGGCGCGCGTCCACCCAGGCCATCAGCGTCTTGAGCACGCGCCCGGGCGGCACGCCCAGCAGCGCCGCGGCGTGCATGCCCTTGCCGCCCGCCGCGCTGCCGGCCTCGGCATCGTAGTCGTACGGGTGCAGGCGGTAGGCGACGCCGGCCGCGTCGAGCGCGCGCGTGGCGCGGGTGGCCATGGACATGGCGCGCCTCAGCAGGCCTCGAAGCGGTTGGCGCTGACGTTCTTGCGCACCCGGTCCGGCTGCCAGATGCGGCCGTTCATGGCGATGTACGCGCCCGGCGGCAGCGTCTGCACCGCGCCGACCGCGCAGCCGATGTTGAACTCGGCATCCGAGCCGCGGAAGCGCGCCGGATTCAGCGCGCCGGTCAGCACGATCGTCTTGCCGGGAATGGCCTGCAGCACCTTCGCGGTCTCCACCATGGTGTCGGTACCGTGGGTGACCAGCACGTGCCGGGCCGGCTGCGCGGCGATGGCCGCGCGGATCAGCTCGCGCTCGGCCTCCTGGATGTGCAGCGAGTCCTTGCGCAGGATCGGGATCACGGTGAAGCGGAAGGCGACGCCCAGCTCTTCCAGGATGCGGCCGATCTGCGGCTCGCCGATCTGGTAGTCGGACTTGTCGTCGAAGTAGATCTTGTCGATGGTGCCGCCGGTGGTGACGATCAGCAGTTCTTCCATGGGAGTTCCTCGCCGGCGCGCGCGTCGCCGGGCGTTTGCGGTGAGGGCGCGCGGCGTGGCCGCGCGCGACGTGACGCCATTATCGGCGATGCGGCCGCGGCCGGCCGCGCCGCGGCTCAGCGGCCGCGCGTGCCGAAGCGGGCGCGCAGCCCGGGCCAGCTGGAGGCCACCACCACCACGAGCGAAAGCACGATCTCGGCCCAGGCCCAGGCACGCTGCGCCGGATGGCTCCAGGCGGCCATCACCCCGTGGCTGAACCAGAACAGGGCCAGCACCCCGGCCCAGAACGCGGCACGGCGCCCGCCGCGCCAGGCCGGCCAGGCCAGCAGCAGCGGCGGCAGCGCGAACACCAGCATCGAGGCCAGCAGATGGCGGTCGTCGCGGAACCAGGCCGCGTACAGCAGCGCCAGCGCCAGCAGCGTCGCCCCGGTGACGCGGAAGGAGGCCGCCACCGCCGCCATCAGTGCGCCAGCCTCGCGGCGATGTCGGCCAGGCGCCGGCCCAGGGCGCGCGCCAGCGCGGCTTCCTCATCGCTGGGCTGCGGGTCGTCCTGCGCCCCGGCCACGTGGCTGGCGCCGTAGGGCGTGCCGCCGCTGCGGGTGCTGCTCAGCAGCGGCTCGGTGTAGGGAATGCCGACGATCAGGCAGCCGTGGTGCAGCAGCGGCAGCTGCATCGACAGCAGCGTGGATTCCTGGCCGCCGTGCAGCGTGGCGGTGGAGGTGAACACCGCCGCCGGCTTGCCGGCCAGGGCGCCGCTGGCCCATTCGGCGCCCAGGCCGTCGATGAAATGCTTCAGCGGCGCGGCCATGTTGCCGAAGCGGGTGGGGCTGCCCAGCGCCAGCCCGGCGCACTCGGCCAGGTCGCGCGCGTCCACGTAGGGAGCGCCGTCCTCCGGCACGGGCGGGGCGGCCTGCTGGGTGACGGCAGCCACCGGCGGCACGCTGCGCAGCCGCGCCTGCATGCCGGGCACCTCCTCCACGCCGCGGGCGATGTGCCGCGCCAGGCGCGCGACCGAGCCGCCGCGGCTGTAGTACAGGACCAGGATCTCGGGCATGGCGTGCGGAAGCTGGGGCGAGGGCCGCCAGTATCGGCGATGCGGCCGCCCTCGCGCATCGGGTAGGCTTCGCGGATGGGCATGGCCGAGATCGTCGCCGGCTGGAGGGAGCGCGTCCGCGACCGCGCGCGGGCGGCCACGTTCGCGCGCTTCCTGTGGCGGCGCTTCCTCGACGACCGGCTGTTCCAGGCCGCCGCGGCGCTGGCCTACACCACCGCCTTCGCCCTGGTGCCGCTGGCCGTGGTGGCGCTGGGCGTGCTGGCGGCGTTCCCGGTGTTCGACCAGTGGAGCAAGGCGCTGGTCGACTACGTGTTCTCCAACTTCATGCCCAGCGCCGCGCGCGCCATCGAGTCGCAGCTGGAGCAGTTCACCGCCAACACGCGCGAGATGACCACCGCCGGTACCGTGGCGCTGCTGGTGTCGCTGCTGGTCACGCTCAGCAGCGTGGAGGCCACCTTCAACCGCATCTGGCGCGTGGCCAGCGCGCGGCCGCGGCTGTCCCGCTACCTGGTGTACTGGACGGTGCTGACCCTGGGCGCGCTGCTGGCGGCGGCCTCGCTGTCGATCTCGGCGCGGTTCTTCGCCCTGCCGCTGTTCGCCACGCCCGAGGGCGCGTGGCTGGCCGACCTGAGCCTGCGCGCCGCGCCGGTGCTGATCGAGCTGTTCGCGGTGGCGCTGGCCTACCGGGTGGTGCCGCACCACACGGTGCAATGGCGGCATGCGCTGGCCGGCGCGGCGCTGGCGGTGGTGGTGCTGGAGGCCGCCAAGGCCGGGCTGGGCCTGTACCTGGAGAGCTTCCGCGGATACCAGAAGCTGTACGGCGCGCTGGCCTTCGTGCCGATCCTGATGCTGTGGATCTACCTCGGCTGGGTGGCGATCCTGCTGGGTGCCTCTCTGGCCTCCTCGCTGGCCGCGTTCCGCTACCAGCCGGCGGCCATGCGGTTGCCGCAGGGCTACGAGGTCTACGCGTTGCTGCGGCTCATCGGGCGTTTCCAGCAGGCGCGACGCGAGGGCCGCGGCCTGCACGCCGACGAGCTGCTGGCGCTGGAGCCCATGCTCACCGACTCGCTGGCGCAGGAGCTCCTCTCGCGGCTGGACGCGATCAACCTGCTGCGCCGCGACGAACGCGGCGAATGGCTGCTGGCGCGCGACCTGGAAGGCCTGACCCTGGCCGAGCTCTACGAGGCGTGCCGCCTGCGCGTGCCCATCGGCGAGGCCTGGCTGCCGTGCCGCGACGACGCCCTGGGCGTGGCCGCGACCGCCGCGCTCGACGAACTGCGGCTGCCGCTGCGCGACGCGCTCAAGCGCCGCGTGGCCGACCTCTATCCCCCCGCTCCAGGAGCCTGACGCATGCGCCTGCCGATCCTCGTCCTGTCCGCGCTGCTGCTCGGCGCCTGCCAGCAGGCCGACGTGCCGCCGGCACCCGGTCCCGCGCCCATGGCGGAAGACCCGGCCGCGCCGCCGGCGTTCGAGGCGCCCGGCGTGGTCGAGCGCACCGCCGAGGTGCCGCGGCTGGCGGCCACCGCCGTGGATGGCAGCCCGTACGACCTGGCCGCCCACCGCGGGCGCTGGGTGGTGGTGAACTTCTGGGCCACCTGGTGCAAGCCCTGCCTGAAGGAGATGCCCGAGCTGTCGGCGCTGCACACCATGCGCGAGGAGGTGGAGGTGGTGGGCCTGGCCTACGAGGACATCGCCCTGGAGGACATGCGCCAGTTCCTGCGCGAGCGGCCGGTGTCGTACCCGATCGTGATCCTTGACCCGATGAGCCCGCCGCAGGACTTCGCCACGCCGCGCGGGCTGCCCAGCACCTACCTGATCGCCCCCGACGGCCGGGTGGCGCGGCACTTCCTCGGGCCGGTCACCGCCCTGGACATCGAGGCGGCGATCGCCTCGGCCGGCGGCGGGGCGACGCGGTGAGCGCGGCGCGGTTCCTGGTCAGCGGGCGCGTGCAGGGCGTGTTCTTCCGCGCCTCGACCCGCGAGCAGGCGCAGCGCCTGGGCCTGGACGGCAGCGCCACCAACCTGGCCGACGGGCGCGTGGAGGTGGTCGCCGCCGGCGCGCCGCGGGCGCTGGCGGAACTGGAGGCCTGGCTGCGGGTGGGCCCGCCGCGCGCGCGGGTGGACGCGGTCGAGCGCGAGGACTGGGCCGGCGACGTGGGGCCGGGCTTCCGCATCGGCTGAGGCGCGCGTCCGCGGCGCGCAGGCGGCCCACGCCGGGTTGCTGCGCGGCTATTCGCGCAGCCGCGGCCGCAGCGTGGCCAGGTTGCACGGCCGGGTGCGGGCGTCGAGCTGGTGGACGATGATGCGCTCCCACGCCGTCCTGCAGGCCGAGGTGGAGCCGGGCAGGGCGAACAGGAAGGTCGCGTTGGCCACGCCGGCGAACGCGCGCGACTGCAGCGACGAGGTGCCGATCTCCTCCACGCTGACGGCGCGGAACAGCTCGCCGAAGCCGGGCATGGTCTTGTCCAGCAGCGGCATCAGCGCCTCCGGGGTGGAATCGCGGCCGGTGAAGCCGGTGCCGCCGGTGACCAGGATGCCGTCCACCGCCGGCTCGGCGATCCACGCCGACACCACCGCGCGCAGCCGGTAGCGGTCATCCGGCAGCAGCGCCCGCGCATGCAGGCGGTGGCCGGCCGCCTCCAGCGCGGCGACCAGGTAGTCGCCGGATGCGTCGTTCTCGGGCGTGCGCGTGTCCGAGACGGTCAGCACGCACAACTGCAGGGGGATGAAGTCGGGGGCGGCGGTCATGGCCATAGCCTATACCGGGCGGCGTGCGCGGCGGCGCGGCCCGGCGCCCGCGGGGCGCTCACTCCGCCGTCAGGCGCGCCAGTTCGTCGGCCTGGTATTCCTGCTGCAGGCGGGTGACCAGCGGGTCCAGGTCGCCGTCGAGGATGTTGGGCAGGTCGTACAGGGTCAGGCCCTCGACGCGGTGGTCGGTGATGCGGCCCTGCGGGAAGTTGTAGGTGCGGATGCGCTGGCTGCGGTCGCCGCTGCCCACCTGAAGCCGCCGCGATTCGGCCTGCGCCGCCTGCTGGCGGCTGCGCTCGGCGTCCAGCAGCTGCGCCTTCAGCCGCTTCATGGCCTTGTCGCGGTTGGCGTGCTGGCTGCGCTCGGTCTGGCTCTCCACGACGGTGCCGGTGGGCAGGTGGGTGATGCGGATGGCCGAGTCGGTCTTGTTGACGTGCTGGCCGCCGGCCCCCGAGGAGCGGAACGTGTCGATCTTCAGGTCCGCCGGGTTGAGGGCGATGTCCTCGATCTCGTCGGCCTCGGGGATGATCGCCACGGTCGCCGCCGAGGTGTGGATGCGGCCTTGCGACTCGGTGGCCGGCACCCGCTGCACGCGGTGCGTGCCGGACTCGAACTTCAGCCGCGAGTAGGCGCCGCGGCCGACGATGCGGGCCACGATCTCCTTGTGCCCGCCGTGCTCGCCGGGGTTCTCGGACTCGACCTCGACCTTCCAGCCCTGGCGCTCGGCGTAGCGGGCGTACATGCGGAACAGGTCGCCGGCGAACAGCGCGGCCTCGTCGCCGCCGGTGCCGGCGCGCACCTCCAGGAACAGGTTGCCGTCGTCGCGCGGGTCGCGCGGCACCAGCAGCAGGGCCAGCTCGCGGTCCAGCGCCTCCAGGCGGGCGCAGGCGGTGGCGATCTCCTCCTCGGCCAGCGCGGCGAGCTCGGGGTCGCCGCGCATGGCCTCGGCGGCGGCCAGGTCGGCCTTGGCGCGGGCTTCCTCGGCCAGGGCGGCGGCCACCGGCTCGAGCTGGGCGAACTCGCGCGACAGGTCGCGGAAACGGGCGTTGTCGGCCAGCACGCCGGGGTCGGCGAGCAGGCGTTCCAGTTCCTCGCGGCGCTCGGCCAGCGCTTCAAGCTTGCGGCGCAGGCTCGGGGTCATCGGGTGCGCTGGGGTCCAGGGGTGGGTGCCGGTAGGGCGCCTTCTCGGGGAACAGGCGGTCGGCGGCGCGGGCCAGCTCGGCGTCGCCGCTGAGGGCGGCCTCGCGCAGCGCCGCGGTCGGCGGGTGCAGCAGGCGGTTGGTCAGGGTGTGGGCGAGGAACTGCAGCACCGCGTCGGGGTCGCGTCCGGCGGCCAGCTGCTGGCGCGCGCGCGCCAGCGTCTCCTCGCGGGTGCGGTCGCCCAGCGCGCGCAGGCGCCGGAGCGTTTCCTGACGGCCGCCGGCCTCCAGGGTTTCCATGAACCGCGCCACCTGCAGGTCGATGATGGCCTCGGCGGCCTCGGCCGCCTCGTGGCGGCTGCGGCGGTTGTCCTCCACCGCGCGCTCCAGGTCGTCGACGGTGTAGAGGTAGGCGTCGTCCAGCGCGGCCACGCCGGGCTCGATGTCGCGCGGCACGGCCAGGTCGAAGAGCAGCATCGGCTTGCGCCGGCGCGCGGCGAGCGCGGCCTCGACCTGCACCTGGCGCAGCACCGGCTCGCGGCTGGCGGTGGCGGAGAACACCACGTCGGCCTCGGCCAGGTGGCGGTCCAGCTCGGCCAGCGGCAGGGCGTAGCCGCCGTGGCGCGCGGCCAGGTCCTGGGCGTGGGCGAGGGTGCGGTTGGCCACCAGCAGGCGGCGCACGCCGCCCTTGGCCAGATGGCGCGCGGCCAGCTCGATGGTCTCGCCGGCGCCGACCAGCAGCACGGTGGCGTCGGGCAGGCGCGCGAACGAGTCCTGCGCCAGCCGCACTGCCGTGGACGCCACCGAGACCGGGTTGGCGCCGATGCGGGTATCCGTGCGTGCGCGCTTGGCCACGGCGAAGGTCTGCTGGAACAGGCGGTCCAGCCGCCCGCCCAGGGCGCCGTGCTCCCGCGCCAGGGCCCAGGCCTCCTTCACCTGGCCCAGGATCTGCGGCTCGCCGAGCACCATCGAATCCAGCCCGGTGGCCACCCGGAACAGGTGGCGCACGGCCTCCGCGTCGCGGTGGCGGTACAGGTAGGCGCCCAGTCCGGGAACATGGCGTTCCAGCCACGCGGCCAGGGCCTGGCCGTCCTCGGCCACGGCGTAGATCTCGGTGCGGTTGCAGGTGGACAGCAGCGCCGCCTCGGCCACTTCCGGCAGCGCGCGCAGCGAAGCCAGCGCCGCGGCCAGGGTGTCGCCGGCAAAGGCCACCCGTTCGCGCAGGTCGACCGGCGCGGTCTGGTGGTTCAGGCCGAGGAGCCACAGCGTCATGTTCAGGTGCTTGCGATAATCTGCCGCTTTGGGCCGCCATTTTACGGCCCGGTGGGTGCCGATGCCCGAATCGATGCTTTCTTCACGTGCGACGACCCGCCGCGCCGGCATTCCGGTGCCGCGTCGCCTGCGCGTGGCCGCCGCGTTCTGCCTGGCGCTGCCGCTGGCCGTGCAGGCCGCGCAGACGCCCCTGGCCCCGCTGATGGCAGGGGAGTACGCCTACCAGGCCGGGCAGCTGGCCGAGGCGGCGCGCTGGTACCTGGAAGCGGCCGAGGCCCTGGACGGCGACGCCGCGCTGGCCGAGCGCGCAACCCGCATCGCCATGCTGGCCAACGACGACGCGGCCGCGCAGCGCGCGCTGCGGCTGTGGCGCCGCCGTGCGCCGGAGTCGGCGGCCATGCGCGCGGCCGATGCCGCGCTGGCGCTGCGCGAGGGCCGCCTGCGCCATGCCCGGCGCGAACTGCAGGCCCTGCTGCGCTCGCCGGACCCGCGCGGCTGGCGCTATGCGCTCAGCGGGCTCGGCGGCGGCCGAGACCCGGCGCGGGTGGCGCGGGTGCTGGGCGAACTGGTGGACGCCGGCGCCATCCCCGACCAGTTGCCGGCCTGGCAGGAGTTCGGCCGCCTGGCCCTGCGCCTGGACGACCCCGCCCTGGCCGAGCGCATCGTCGACGAGGTGGTCGAGCGCTTCCCCGACGAGCCGCGGGTCGCGATCCTGCGCGCCGGCCAGCTGCAGCAGGCCGGGCGCACGGAACAGGCGCGGGCGATGCTGGCCCAGGCCGAGCCGCACGCCGCCGCCGACCCCGAGGTGCGCGCGATGCTCGCCATGACCTACGAGTCCATGCGCGCGCCGGCCGATGCCGCCCGGATCATGGCCCTGGGCCCGCAGGACATGCGCAGCTACGAGTTGCGCGCCTCGCTGCTCGCCCGGGCCGAGGACACCGCCGGCCTGGAGGCGCTCTACGACGAGCTGGCGGCCGAGGGGTCGCGCCCGGACCCGTCGCGGCGCCTGCTGCTGGGCCGCATCGCCGAGTTCCTCAAACGCCCGGCCGAAGCCGTGGAGTGGTACCGCGGCGTGCCCGGCGGGCCGCAGCGCAACGAGGCCCGCATCCGCATCGCCGCCGCACTGCACGAGCTGGGCCGGCGCGAGGAGGCCTACGCCGAGGCGCAGGGGCTCCAGGACGACGCGACCGCCGACGACACCGCGCGCCGCAACGCGTACCTGCTGGAGGGCGAGCTGCGCCAGCGCGCGGGCGACGTCGATGGCGAGATCGACGCGCTCGGCCGCGGCCTGGCGGCTTTCCCGGACGACATCGAACTGCTCTACGCGCGGGCGCTGGCCTGGGAACGGCGCGACCGCATCGACCGCGCCGAGGCCGACCTGCGCCGGCTGCTGGTGTCCGACCCGGAGAACGTGGCCGCGCTCAATGCCCTGGGCTACACCCTGGCCGACCGCACCGACCGCTACCGGGAAGCGCTGGAACTGATCGACCGCGCGCGCGCCGCCGAGCCGGACGATGCGGCCATCATCGACAGCTACGGCTGGGTGCTCTACCGCCTCGGTCGCCATGAGGAGGCGCTGGTGGAACTCCGTCGCGCCTGGGGCCTGATGAAGGACCCGGAGATCGGCGCCCACCTGGGCGAAGTGCTGTGGGTGCTGGGCCGGCGGGACGAGGCGCGGCGCTACTTCGACGAGGCACGCAAGCTGCAGCCGGACAACCGCGCCTTGCGCCGCGCACTGGAGAAGCTCGGGCTGCCCCTGCAGGAGCCGGCACCGTGACCGGCGCCGTGCGCGCGGCTGCCCTGGCGCTGCTCCTGCTCCTGGCCGGTTGCGCCACCGGGCCGGGGCGCCAGGGCGCGCCGGTGGTGGCCACCAGCCCGGCGGCCGAGGCCGCCCAGCGCGAGCGCGAACAGCGCCTCGCGCAGCTCCCGGCCTGGGGCTTCCAGGGCCGCGTGGCGGTGAGCACCGGCTCGCGGGGCGGCAGCGGCCGCCTGGACTGGAGCCAGCAGGGTGCCGCCTACCTGGCCTCGCTCAGCGCGCCGGTCACCCGGCAGAGCTGGCGCCTGTCCGGCGAGCCCGGCGGCGCCACGCTGGAAGGGCTGGACGGCGGCCCGCGCTCCGGGCCGGACGCGGCGGCGCTGCTGCACGAGGCCACCGGCTGGGTGATCCCGGTGCAGTCGCTGGGCTACTGGGTCCGCGGGCTGGCCGCGCCGGGCGACGGCCGCGTGGAATACGGTGCCGACGGCCGCCTGCGCCGGATCGTGGCCGACGGCTGGACCATCGACTACCAGGAGTGGCACCCGGCCGAAGGGCGTTTTCCAGAGATGCCGGCGCGGCTGCAGGCCGCCCGCGGCGACGCACGGGTACGCCTGGTGGTGGACCAGTGGCAGGCGGGCGAATGAGCGGCGGCTGGACCGTGTGGCCGGCCCCGGCCAAGCTGAACCTGTTCCTGCGCATCACCGGCCGCCGCCCCGACGGCTACCACGAACTGCAGACCGTCTTCCGCCTGCTGGACTGGGGCGACCGCATCCGGCTGCGCGTCCGCGACGACGGCCGCATTGTCCGCCACGGCGAATCCGTACCCGGGGTGGCCGAGGCGGACGACCTCGTGGTCCGGGCCGCCGAATTGCTGCGAACGGAGGCTAACGTTCGGGCAGGCGCCGACATCGCCGTCGAAAAGCTCATTCCGGTGGGCGGAGGCTTCGGCGGCGGGTCCTCGGACGCGGCCACCGTGCTGTGCGCGCTGGACCGGCTGTGGGGCCTGGACCTGGGCGAGGAGCGCCTGGCGGGGCTGGGCCTGCGCCTGGGCGCCGACGTCCCGGTATTCGTCCGGGGCCGCAGCGCCTGGGCGGAGGGGGTGGGGGAGCGGCTGCGCCCGCTGGCCCTGCCCCCGGCCTGGTACGTACTGGCCGACCCCGGCGTGCACGTGCCCACCGCCGGACTGTTCCGGGCCCCGGATTTGACGCGAAATGCCCCGCCCGCGAAAATAGCCGACTTCACTGCGGGAACGGTGCTCGACAATGCGTTCGAGCCGGTCCTGCGCCGTCGCGAACCGGCCGTGGAGGCCGCGTTCGCTGCGCTGGCGCGGATCGGCCTGCCGCGACTGACCGGATCCGGCAGCGGCTGCTTCGTCGAGTTCGCCGATCGCGCCGGTGCGGAATCCGCGCTGGCGCGGTTGCCGCGCGGGCTGCGCGCCTGGATCGCGGCCGGCGTGGACGAGTCGCCGCTGCGGGCCGCCCTGGCGGCACCGCGGACGTGATCCAGGGGCGTCGCCAAGAGGTCCAAGGCACCGGGTTTTGATCCCGGCATTCGTAGGTTCGAATCCTACCGCCCCTGCCAGGCCGCCGTTGCCGCAGCACGAACATCCCGCGCCCGGCGCGGACCGATGGGAAAGCCGCAGGGATCGCGTCTTGCCCGGCCCTTCCACCCCAGCCACGACGCCATCGCCGAGATGAAGAAGATGCCAGACGACCGCAACCTGCTCGTCTTCACCGGCAACGCCAACCGGCCGCTGGCCGACAGCATCTGCCGCGAGCTGGGCGTGCGCCCGGGCAAGGCGCTGGTCTCCACCTTCTCCGACGGCGAGGTGCAGGTGGAGATCGAGGAGAACGTCCGCCGCCAGGAAGTCTTCGTGGTGCAGCCCACCTGCGCGCCTGCGGCGGAGAACCTGATGGAGCTGCTGGTGCTGATCGACGCGCTCAAGCGCGCCTCGGCGGCCAGCGTGACCGCGGTGGTCCCGTACTTCGGCTATTCCCGCCAGGACCGCCGCCTGCGTTCCTCGCGCGTGCCGATCACGGCCAAGGTGGCGGCCAAGATGTTCACCGCGGTGGGCACCGACCGGGTGCTGACCGTGGACCTGCACGCCGACCAGATCCAGGGTTTCTTCGACATCCCGGTCGACAACGTCTACGCCTCGCCGCTGCTGCTGGCCGACATCTGGCGCGCCTACGGCACCGAGAACCTGATCGTGGTCTCGCCGGACGTGGGCGGCGTGGTGCGCGCCCGCGCGGTGGCCAAGCGGCTGGACGACGCCGACCTGGCCATCATCGACAAGCGCCGGCCGCGGGCGAACGTGTCCACGGTGATGAACATCATCGGCGACGTGTCCGGCAAGACCTGCGTGCTGGTGGACGACATCGTCGACACCGCCGGCACGCTGTGCGCCGCGGCTGCGGCGCTTAAGGCGCAGGGCGCGACCAAGGTGGCCGCGTACTGCACCCATCCGGTCCTCTCCGGCCCGGCGGTGGACAACATCAGCGGTTCGCAGCTGGACGAGCTGGTGGTCACCGACACCATCCCGCTGTCGCCGGCGGCCAAGGCCTGCGGCCGCATCCGCCAGGTCGGCGTGGCCGAGCTGCTGGCCGAGACCATCCGCCGCATCGCCTTCGGCGAGTCGGTGAGTTCGCTGTACGTGGACTGACGGTACGCGGACGGCGGGGCCGCGCCCCGCCGTTCCTCCCCGGTTCCTCTGGTCGCGGAGGAACCACCCCAAGCCGCCGCGAGGCGGTCCATCAACCTAGGTAGTGAAGAAAATGGCAACCCATGTGATCAATGTCGAACGCCGCGAGGACGAGGGCAAGGGTGCGAGCCGCCGCCTGCGTCGCGGCGGCAAGGTGCCGGCCATCGTGTACGGTGGCGGCCTGCAGCCGGTGAACATCCAGCTGGACCACGAGAAGCTGTGGCTGGCCCAGCAGAACGAGTGGTTCTACTCCTCGATCCTGGACCTGAGCCTCAACGGCGACGTGCAGAAGGTCCTGCTGCGCGACATCCAGCGCCACCCGTACAAGCAGCAGATCCTGCACCTGGACTTCCAGCGCGTGAGCGAGAACGAGGTCCTGCGCGCCGCCGTGCCGCTGCACTTCGTCAACGAGGACAAGTCGCCGGCCGGCAAGGCCGGTGGCGTGGTCATCACCCACGAGCTGAACGAAGTGACCGTGGCCTGCCTGCCGAAGGACCTGCCGGAGGCGATCGAGGTCGACCTCTCCGGGCTGTCGGTCGGCGACGTGGTCCACCTGTCCAACCTGAAGCTGCCGGCCGGCGTGGAGATCCCCGAGCTGAAGCTGGGCAAGGAGCACGACGTGGCGGTGGTGATCGCCAAGCACGCGCGCGTCGAGGAAGAGCCGGCCGCCGAGGGCGGCGAAGAGAAGAAGTAAGCCGTTGCGGTCCTGCCCGGCGCGCCGGGCAGGGCCCTGGCTGCAGCGACGATGGCCGAACTGCGTCTCATCGTCGGGCTGGGCAATCCCGGCCCGGAACACGCGAACACCCGGCATAACGCCGGGTTTCGTTTGGTCGACACCCTGGCCGCGCGCGAAGGCGCGCGGTTCGGGCTGGAGGCCAAGCTGTTCGGCGAGACCGCCAGGGCGGTGGTCGCCGGCCGGTCGCTGTGGCTGCTCAAGCCGATGACCTACATGAACCTCAGCGGCAAGTCGGTCGCCGCGGCCCTGCGCTACTGGAAGATCGCGCCGGAGGAGGCCCTGCTGGTGCACGACGAGCTGGACCTGCCGCCGGGTACCGCGCGGCTGAAGTTCGACGGCGGCCACGGCGGGCAGAACGGCCTGCGCGACACCATCCAGCACCTCGGGCACGGGCGCTTCCACCGCCTGCGCATCGGCATCGGCCACCCCGGGCACAGGGACCGCGTCACCGGCTGGGTGCTCGGCCGCCCGGGCAGGGACGACGAGGCCATGATCGGCCGCGCCATCGACGACGCCCTGGACGTGCTCCCGCTGGCCGTGGCCGGCGACTTCGCCGAGGCCATGAAGCGGCTGCACACGAGCAAGGACTAGAGACTGGGGATTCGGGATTCGCCGGCCGCGCCGCCGCGAATCCCGAATCCCGAGTCCCCAATCCCGGATTTCCAGATGGGCATCAAATGCGGCATCGTCGGCCTGCCCAACGTCGGCAAGTCGACCCTCTTCAATGCGCTGACCAAGGCGGGCATCGCCGCGGCCAACTTCCCGTTCTGCACCATCGAGCCGAACGTGGGCGTGGTCCCGGTGCCGGACCCGCGCCTGGGCCAGCTGGCCGAGATCGTCAAGCCGGAGAAGGTCGTCCCCACCGCGGTCGAGTTCGTCGACATCGCCGGCCTGGTCGCCGGCGCGGCCAGCGGCGAGGGCCTGGGCAACAAGTTCCTGGCCCATATCCGCGAGGTGGACGCCATCGCCCACGTGGTGCGCTGCTTCGACCACCCGGACATCGTCCACGTCGCCGGCCGCGTGGACCCGGTCTCGGACATCGAGACCATCGACACCGAGCTGGCCCTGGCCGACCTGGACAGCGTCGAAAAGGCGCTCAATCGCGCCGAACGCTCGGCCAAGGCCGGCGAAAAGGACGCCATCGCCCGCAAGCCGGTACTGCAGAAGCTGCACGCCGGGCTCAGCGAGGGCCGGCCCGGTCGCGCGCTGGGCCTGGACGAGGAGGAGCGGGCGCTGGTCCGCGACCTCTTCCTGTTGACGCTCAAGCCGGTCATGTACGTGGCCAACGTGCTCGAGGACGGCTTCCACGACAATCCGCTGCTGGAGGCCGTGCGCGCCCGCGCCGCCGCCGAGGGCGCCGAGGTGGTGCCGGTCTCGGCCGCCATCGAGGAGGAGCTGGCCCAGCTGGAGGACGCCGACCGCGACGCCTTCCTGGCCGACCTGGGGCTGGAGGAGCCGGGCCTGAACCGGGTGATCCGCGCCGCCTACCGCCTGCTGGGGCTGCAGACCTACTTCACCGCCGGCGTGAAGGAAGTCCGCGCCTGGACGGTCCGGGCCGGGGCGACCGCCCCGCAGGCCGCGGCCGTGATCCACACCGACTTCGAGAAGGGCTTCATCCGCGCCGAGACCATCGCCTTCGACGACTTCATCCGCTACCGCGGGGAGGCCGGCGCCCGCGAGGCCGGGCGCATGCGCCTGGAGGGCAAGGAGTACCGGGTGCAGGAAGGCGACGTGCTGCACTTCCGCTTCAACGTCTGAGCGAAAAAAGTGCCCGGCATGCGTTGACATCGGTGCCGGGGATGGTCAGAATTGCGGGCTGTTTCACCCCGGTTGTTTCTGGCCGGTGGCAAATCCGGAGGGATACCCAAGCGGCCAACGGGGGCAGACTGTAAATCTGCTGGCTTACGCCTTCGGTGGTTCGAATCCACCTCCCTCCACCAGTTCGACAGAGGTACCCGGAACAACGAGGCAAGGCCCGGAGCGGTAGGCCGGGAAAAGCGGTTCCCCTCGCGGGAGTAGTTCAATGGTAGAACCTCAGCCTTCCAAGCTGATGGTGCGGGTTCGATTCCCGTCTCCCGCTCCATTGCGCCGCCCGCGGAGTTCCGGTCAAAACCAGTTTCACGTGCTCACGTAGCTCAGTCGGTAGAGCACCTCCTTGGTAAGGAGGAGGTCGATGGTTCGATTCCATTCGTGAGCACCACTTGCAAGCGGGTCTCCCGCAACGGCCCGGCCAGGCATGGCCGGGCTTCCCGAAGAAGAGCAGTCACACCCCTATACAACGTCAGCGAGATAGGCAGTCATGTCCAAGGGTAAGTTCGAGCGCACCAAGCCCCACGTGAACGTGGGCACGATTGGCCACGTGGACCACGGCAAGACGACGCTGACGGCGGCGCTGACGAAGATCGGCGCGGAGCGTTTTGGCGGCGAGTTCAAGGCGTAC
>DASRYN010000356.1:0-10123 GCA_035687185.1 Pseudoxanthomonas sp.
GCCGTTGTGTCCATAGCCTATGGACTGTACCGTTTTCGCAAAGGCCGCGCAAAGCCAGTTCCTGGTGACGCGGTCTAACAATTCATTCAAGCCGAAGCCGCTTCGCGGCTCGGCTTAATTCAGGCGTTAGGCGTCCGTGGAGCAATCTTCTTTCACCTTGGAGTTTCACCCTCATTTGCAAGCACGAGACTGGCACAGCTTCATGTTGGCTGTTGGTACTGCGGGCGCAACTAGCCACTGGCTGTCCAGTCACAGCGTCGAGCTGACTTGTATCAAGCGTAGTCAGCTGCAGCATGTGGGGTACATCATCTATAGAGTGGCTGACCCCGCTCTTGGCAAGGTGGTTGGTGTCAAAGGGGAGGCGCAAGCTAGGGCCAGCCACTATGCCCGGCACGCCTAACAATTCATTCAAGCCGAACCCGCTTCGCGGGTCGGCTTAATTCCGGTGCTAGCCTTCAACCAACCATCAAGGGGGACTGAAAGTGGCAATCGTCAAATGCAAGGAGTGTGGTGGGGAGCTGAGCACCAAAGCTGACGCCTGCCCGAAGTGCGGCGCAAAGCAGAAGCGCTCGTCCGGCTCCGGCTGCCTAAAGGTTATCCTCGTTCTGTTCCTTGCATTCGTTGCCCTTGCCGTCATCGCCCCTTTTGTCGGAGACAAGGGCTCTACTGGCAACAGCAATGAGTCCACGCCAACCGCCACACCTGCCGCAGCGGCGGATCCAAAGACAAAGATCTCCCCGTATGTCTTTGACGCGGACGAGAAGAGTGACTTCCCAAAACTTGCCAAAAAGCTGGGAGCTTCCTGGTCACGGCTTCAGCCCACCCGAGAGGCTGCCGCACTGCACGTCGCTGCAAACTCAAAGTGCGACTTCGTTGAGGTAGCTGAAGCTTCTGACAAGTCCACAAAATCAAATATCGTCATCTTCGTTGACTGTCGCAACGGCGAGCGCATGTACGTCAGTGAGTCGGACCTGAAGGCCGGCGGCGCCAGTAAGTTCCAGTCAGACAAGGTTGTTGACCGCGCGTCCGCCATAAAAGCATGCAGTGATGCAGCTAAGTCAATGACAACACATCCAGAGCTTGCTGATATGCACATCTGGACCGGATCATCGTTCAGCGCAAACAAAACCACCGGCAATGCACAGGTCCTGCTCGACTTTGACGCATCCAACGCTTTCGGGGTCAAGGGCAAGTTCACCGCACGCTGCATTTTTCCCGCGAATGGCGAGCCGCCTGAAATCACAGTGCATGCAAGGTGATCGGGCAGAAGGCTAACAATTCATTCAAGCCGAACCCGCTTCGCGGGTCGGCTTAATTCAGGCGTTAGACCACAGGCCGGCAATTCGGAGGAATCATGCAATCAAAAGAGCATTGGGAGCGCGTTTACTCAACCAAGTCCACCGACGCCGTTAGCTGGTATCAGCCGCACGCCGATCACTCGCTTCAGTTGATTGAAGCAACTGGAGTGCCGCGCACGGCATCCATTATCGATGTCGGCGGCGGCGCCTCCACTCTCGTTGACGATCTTCTCGCAAGAGACTACCAAGGCATCACTGTCCTTGACCTCTCTTCCGCCGCACTCAACTCTGCCAAAGACCGCCTCGGCACTAAGGCAAATTCAGTTACTTGGCTTGAGTCTGACATTACAAGGGCCGAGCTCCCCTTCCATGCATATGACGTATGGCATGACCGCGCTGTATTTCACTTCCTGACGGCTCCGGAAGATCGGCATGCCTACGTTAAATCAGTGCTTCGCTCGGTAAAGCCAGGTGGGCACGTGATCGTCGCCACTTTCGCCGAGGACGGACCACTCCAATGCAGTGGCCTGCCCGTCATGCGCTACAGCGCAGCTCAACTTCACGCGGAGTTTGGTGAGGGCTTCAAACTCATCTCGCACGACAGAGAGTTGCATCACACTCCGTTCGGGACGACCCAACAGTTCACGTACTGCTACTGCCGCAGGCCAGCATCCTGATCTGTGGTCTAACAATTCATTCAAGCCGACGCCGCTTCGCGGCGCGGCTTAATTCAGGCGTTAGGCATCACATGACAGATCACCATTACGTTTGCTCCAGTTGCGGAAAGACTCACGATGGCCTGCCTACGGACTGGGGGTTCAAACTGCCCGACGAGGTCTTTGATCTGTCCTATCTGGACAAATATCGTCGCTCTCGCTTCAACACTGATCTTTGCGCACTGGACGAGAAGCGTTTCTTTATCCGCGGGATCCTGGTGATTCCATTCACTCACCAAGAGGGCGAGTTTGTCTGGGGCGTCTGGGCAGAGGTATCAAAGTCTGTCCATGACTTCTATGTTGACAACTACAGCAACGAGCTGGCGCAGGGCGTTAAAGCTGAGGGCACACTTGCTAACACCATCCCAGGCTTTTCCGAGATCACAGGGCTCCCACTTGAGATCGAGCTACAAAGTGCAAAGAGTCGTCCAGTCTTCACTTTCCCGGATTCGGCCGACCACGAACTTGCAATGGATCAGCGCGATGGCATTGACCACAATCGACATCATCATTTTCTTGAGTTGTGTGGCCACTTTGACGAGAGTGGTGCCTAACTATTCATTCAAGCCGAACCCGCTTCGCGGGTCGGCTAAATTCAGGCGTTAGGCGTCGTACTGCCCGTGGTCAACTATCTTCAACACATGTTTGATCTAGCACTCCGCAAGGAGTTGCAAGGCATCCACTTCTGGGCAACCTTGTATGTGTTCGTCGTTCTTGCGAGCTCTCTGTGGCATGCATTCAGAGTTCGCGCTTGGCCTCACGTGAACGGGGAACTTCTGCGCCTTGGCATTCGCCCGCTTGGAAGTCCGGACGCAAGCACAACAAATCAGGACTACGTTCCGTCAGCTCTTTATCGGTATCAGGTGAACGGACAGTGGTATCGGGGTCAAGAGATATCAATGTGGAAGATGTCTGCCTCAGGCGTGCTCAAGAACGCCGCAACGATCCTCCCCAAACAGGTCAGAACAGATGAATCGGGCAAGGTGGTCGTCTACTACAACCCTAGGCGTCCGAAGAAGAGCCTTCTCTTGCGTCCTGGATGGGTCAGCATCACCTTCTTGTCGGCACTCATTCTCTTCACGGTAGGTTTCTACATTTGGCGTTGGTGAGTGCAATGAACCCGACGCCTAACCCTTCCATCGAGAGAACGTCGCCCGGCAAGCCGGGCGCCGCCTCTCGTGCCAAACGTTAGAGGGAGATAAACTCATGCGCTACCTCGCCGCGATGGTACTGCCTTTCATCATTGTCGGATGCCAGAAAGAAGAGAGTCCGAGCACCTTCTATGAGCGTTACAACCAGAAAGTAGTTTCAGGTATTTCCACGCTCGAAGACGACGCCCGCTTTTACTCCTCAAGGAAGAGGAAGGAAGTTGAGTCAAGAATTCCTGCCTTCATGAAGAAAACGAACAAAACGCGGGAGGAAGCAATACGTTTCTATCTCGATTTCTCCCAGGCGGTGGCCAAATGCAAGAAAATCGAACTCGTCGAGGAAGTTATAGACGGCGAGGTTGCTCATCTTACCTACAATCAAGAAGACGTCTGTGGAAACACGTCGCCAATCCAAGAAACGCAAAAAGTACGGCTCGTAAACGAAAATGGTTGGAAAATAGACGAAGTTGAAATCTCCCTCTAACAAGCGCGTGGGCTGACCTCGGAACCCGCTGGCGCGGGCTCCTCGGCAGCTCACGCGCAGCGTTAGGCGTTCTTACCAACCCACTTGGGGGATCCAATGAAGAAGCTGCACGTGACTGTCGTAGTTCTGCTGTTGGCCGGATGCTCCTCTGGGCCCAGCGATTCGGAAATTGACGCTGCTATTCGCATGCAGTTCGACGAGATGAACAAGATGACGTCCCAAATGGGAATGGGCGAGTCCACGAAGCTGCACTCGGCCAAGAGCCTTGGCTGCAAGAAGGCAACGGAAGGTCAGGGCTACGTCTGTGACGTCGAATTGGATGTATCAATGGCAATGCTTGGCCGCAGGTCAGGCGTGTCGCCGATCCGATTCGTCAAGTCGGATGATGGCTGGCGGGCAGTCGATGAAGTTCGCTAGAGCGCCTAACAATTCGTCCAAGCCGAACCCGCTTCGCGGGTCGGCTTGATTCAGGCGTTGGGCGTCACAGGCGCCACCCCGGGAGCTGGCATGAAGACAATCGGCCTGATTGGTGGCATGAGTTGGGAATCCACGGTGCCCTACTACCGACTGATCAATGAAACGGTCAAAGAACAGTTGGGCGGGCTGCGTTCCGCGAAGTTGGTTCTGTACAGCATTGACCTCCACGAGATCGAAGAACTTCAACGCAGAGGCGATTGGGAAACCGCGGGCCTGGCACAGGCCAATGCAGCACGCTCGCTGGAAGCTGCAGGAGCATCGTTCTTGGTCCTGTGCACGAACATAATGCACAAGGTGGCTCACTACATCGAAGCTGCGGTAGCCATCAAGCTGCTTCACATTGCAGACCCCACGGCCACCGAGATCAAGAAATCGGGGCACTCCGTCGTGGGCCTGTTGGGCACACGGTCACCATGGAGCAAGCCTTCTACAAGGCGCGGCTGTTCGAACGGCATGGCCTCCAAGTCAAAGTCCCTGCAAGCCATGACCGCGACGTCATTCATCGGATCATCTATGAAGAGCTGTGCCTCGGAATTGTGAAAGCCGAGTCACGCGCGGAGTACCGAAGAGTCATGCAAGACCTGGCGGCTCAGGGTGCGCAAGCAATCATCCTTGGTTGCACGGAAATCTCGCTGCTGGTGAATGAGAAAGACTCGCCGCTTCCGTTGTTTGATACCACAGCCATTCACGCCCGCGCGGCAGCACTAGAGGCGCTCAAACACTGACGCCCAACCCTTCCACCGAGAGGACGCTGTCCGGCAGGCCGGCCAGCGCCTCCCATGTCAAACGCTAGGCGGCGACCATGCATCAGTTGATGTTTCCGTGTATAGAAGCGCAAAAGGCCTTCGCGGCATACATGCCCATCGCCATGCCAGCGACCTCCGGAGCCCGGCCCCCCCATTCCGTGCC
The DNA here is from genome assembly GCA_035687185.1 of Pseudoxanthomonas sp. Classification (GTDB taxonomy): domain Bacteria; phylum Pseudomonadota; class Gammaproteobacteria; order Xanthomonadales; family Xanthomonadaceae; genus Pseudoxanthomonas. The sequence goes on from DASRYN010000356.1 coordinate 5,033, forward strand.
GGCCACGTCCGGCGCCACCGCGCGATCGGGCTGAGGCGCAGGTGCCGCTCGGGGAACTGGCCATCGGCGCGCTGGCCGGCGCCGCCCGCTTCGTCGCCGCGGTGCTGGGCGAGATCGTGCTCGGCATCGTCGTGCAGGGCACCGGCCACGTGCTGCTGCGGCTGGTGCGGCCGCGGTCGGCGCCGGGGGAGACGGCCTGCACCGTGGCCGGGCTCGCCTTCTGGGTCGCCGTGGCTGCCGGTGCACTGTGGCTGTGGCGACGCACGGGCGGTTGACCCGCCGCGCGGCCTGGCAGGGGCCCGCGCCCCGCGGTTTGCGCTACGCTGGGTCACGCCCGCCCGCCCGCCCGCGCCGCCGATGCCTCCGAGGAACCCGCGATGCCGCTCGTCTACACGTGCCTGCTGGCCCTGCTGCTGATCGCCACCGGCGTGCGCGCCGCGCAGGGGCGCGGCCTGGGACTCACCCGCTACCGCTCGGCGCACGGCCCCTGGACGGTGGCCACGGGTTGGGTGCTGGCCGCCAGCGGGCTGGCGCTGGCCCTGGTCCTGGCCCTGAACCGGGAGCTGGTGCACTGGCTGTGGACCGGCCCGTGACCGCGCGCCGCCGCATCGATTACGCCCGCCCGTGAGCCACCACGTCGAGATCCGCTACTGCACCCAGTGCCGCTGGCTGATGCGCGCGGCCTGGATGGCGCAGGAGCTGTTGTCCACCTTCGAGGCCGAGCTGTCGGGCCTGACGCTGACGCCGGGCACCGGCGGCGTGTTCGAGGTGCTGGCCGACGGCGAACGCGTGTGGTCGCGCAAGGAGGACGGCGGCTTTCCCGACATCGCCGCGCTCAAGCAGCGCGTGCGCGACCGCATCGCGCCCGGCCGCGACCTGGGCCACGCCGACCGCGCCAGGCCCGGCGGCTAGGCGCGCACGCCTCGCACGGCACCGGGCTCAGGCGTCCGCGACCCCGGACGGCGGCAGCTCGTGCAGGCGGCCTTCGTGCAGTTCCAGCACGCGGTCCAGGCGCCGCGCCAGGCGCCGGTCGTGGGTCACCAGGACCAGGCTGGTGCGCTGGGCGCGGTTGAGCCCGAGCATCAGCTCGAACACGGTGGCGGCGGTCTTCTCGTCGAGGTTGCCGGTGGGCTCGTCGCCCAGCACGCAGGCCGGGCGGTTGACCAGCGCGCGGGCCACCGCGGCGCGCTGGCGCTCGCCGCCGGAGAGCTCGCCGGGCTTGTGTCCCAGGCGATGGCCCAGCCCGACGGACTCCAGCAGCCCGGTCGCGCGGCTTGCGGCCTCTTCCACCTCGCCGCCGGCCAGCAGCACCGGCATCATCACGTTCTCCAGCGCGGTGAACTCCGGCAGCAGGTGATGGAACTGGTAGACGAAGCCCAGCGCGCGGTTGCGCAGCCTGCCGCGCTCGGCGTCGGACAGGGCCGACATCCGCTGCCCGGCCACGAACACCTCGCCCGTGGTGGGCGTGTCCAGCCCGCCGAGCAGGTGCAGCAGCGTGCTCTTGCCCGCGCCCGAGGCGCCGACGATGGCCACGGTCTCGCCGGCGGCCACCCGCAGGTCCAGGCCGTCGAACACCGGCGTCCTCAGCTTGCCCTCGGCGTAGGTCTTGCCCAGGCCTTCGGCGCGGATCGCCTCGCCTTCCGCCATCGCCCGCTCCTTCTCACTCATAGCGCAGCGCCTCCGCCGGCTGGGTGCGCGCCGCGCGCCAGGCCGGGTACAGCGTGGCCAGGAAGCTCATGACCAGCGCCACCGCCACGGTGGCGACCACGTCCCCGGTCTGCATGTCGGTCGGCAGGCCGGTGATGTAGTACACATCCGGCGGCAGCAGGGTGACGCCGAACAGCGATTCGATGCCGTCCAGGATGCGCTCGAGGTTGAGGGTCAGCGCGATGCCCCCCGCCAGGCCCAGCAGGGTCCCGATGAAGCCGATCAGCGAGCCCTGCACCATGAACACCTGCATCACCCCGCCCGGCGTCAGCCCCAGCGTGCGCAGGATGGCGATGTCGGCCTGCTTGTCGGTCACCAGCATCACCTGGGAGTTCACCAGGGTGAAGGCGCCCATCAGGATGATCAGCGACAGCAGGATGCCCATCACCGTCTTCTCCATCCGCAGCGAGTGGTAGAGGTTGGCGTTCTCGCGGGTCCAGTCGCTGACCCGGTAGAAGCCCGGCAGCCGCAGGGCCAGGTCGCGGGCCACGGCGTAGGCCTGGTTCATGTCGTGCAGCTTCAGGCGCACGCCGGTGACCCCGTCCATGCGCAGCACCCTCTGCAGGTCGCTCATTTCCACCAGCGCCAGGCCGCGGTCGATCTCGTTGGTGCCGGCGGAGAATATGCCGCTGACGGTGAAGCGCTTGAGCCGCGGCACGGCGCCCACCGGCGAACCCTGGAACTCCGGCATCATCACCAGCACGGTGTCGCCCACGTCCACGCCCAGCCACAGCGCCAGTTCCTCGCCCAGCAGGATGTGGAAGGCGCCCGGGGCCAGCGAATCGGCCGAGCCGCGCTTCATCTTCTGCGCCAGGACCGAGACCGTGGCCTCCAGCGCCGGCTCCACGCCGCGCACCATGGCCGGCTGCCGGCGCGCGCCCGACACCAGCGCCTCCGTCTCGATGTAGGGCGCCGCGCCGGCGACGCGCGGGTCGCGGATCGCGGTGTCCAGCGCCTGCCGCCATTCCTGCATCGGGGCGCCGTCGGCGATCACCGTGGCGTGCGCGGCGAACTGCAGCAGGCGGTCGCGGATCTCCTTCTGGAAGCCGCTCATCACCGCCATGGTGGTGATCAGCACGGTCACGCCCAGGGCGATGCCGAGGATGGAGGCCAGGGAGATGAAGGAAATGAAGCCGTTGCGGCGCTTGGCACGCAGGTAGCGCAGGCCGATGGCCGCGGGGACGGGTTTGAACATGCGTCGCGCAGATCCCTTGCCGGCGCGTCCGGCAACCGCGCTATGGTGCCACCGCGGCCGCCTCGCGCGAAGCCGGCCGCGCCAGCGCGGCCAGCCGCAGTTCACGTCGCGCCGCCGGCGGCAGCGTGTCCGGCCACCATGCCAGGCGATGGCACCTGCCCTGCCCGTCGACCGCGCGCACGAACGCCAGCGGCCCGCGCCAGGCAACGGACCAGCCGCGCAGCGCGTGGCCGTCCAGTTCGCCGCCGTCGGCGGCCAGCACCAGGCGGCGCACCGGGCGCCGCGCCTGTCGACGCACCGAGGCGATGCCCCAGCCCAGTGCCGCCAGCGCGAGCGGCCAGGCCAAGGCCCGCGGCAAGCCGGAGGCCAGCACCGACACCGGGGCCAGCAGGGCGAGGATCAGCAGCGCGGCCAGGAGCCAGCGCGACGGGCGCCACTCAAGCCGGCAGGGACCGGATGCGGGCGATGAGCGCGTCGAGTTCGGCATCCGGACAGGCCTCGTAGCCCATGAACCAGCGCCAGAGCCTATCGTCCTCGCAATCGAGCAGCCGTAGGAAAACCCTGCGTTCGGCCTCGGAAGCGGTCGGGTGGCCGTGCTCCAGCCAGCGCTCGCACAGCCGGTCCAGTTCGCGCATGCCGCGCCGGCAGCGCCAGCGCAGCCGGCGGAGTTCGGCGTCGGGAGCGGCGTGCGGGTCCTGCGTCATCGCGGGGCGTGCTGTCGTCGTCGGGGCGGCCATTCTGCCGCCGCGCGCCGCGCCTGGGTAGGCACGCGGTGGCTGCGGCGGCGCCGGTCAGGCCGCGGCCTCGCGCTGCTTCAGCCAGCGGTTGACCAGCAGCGCGGCCAGCGTGGCCAGCGCGCCCGACAGCAGGTAGGCGCCGACGAAGGCCAGGCCGAAGTGCGCGCACAGCCCCAGCGCCACCAGCGGGGCGAAGGCCGCGCCGATCAGCCAGGCCAGGTCGGAGGTGAGCGCCGCGCCGGTATAGCGGTAGCGGGCGCCGAAGTTGCGCGTCACCGCGCCGGACGCCTGGCCGTACGACAGGCCCAGCAGCAGGAAGCCGACCAGGATGAAGACGTCCTGCGCCAGCGCGCCGCCGCCCAGCAGGGTGGGCGCGAAGCCGCTGAACATGGCGATGGCCACCGCCAGCGCGCCCAGCGTCGGCACGCGGCCGAAGCGGTCGGCGATCACGCCGGAGGCCAGCACGCCGCCGATGGCCAGGAACCCGCCCGCCACCTGCACCAGCAGGAAGCCGGCGATCGGCTGGTCCGAATACAGCAGGATCCAGGAGATCGGGAAGATGGTGACGATGTGGAACATGGCGTAGCTGGCCAGCGCCGCGAAGGCGCCGATCACCACGTGCCGTCCCTTTTCGCGCACCAGTTCGGCCACCGGCACCGGCTCCAGCTGCTGCTGGCCCATCTCCTGCTCGTACTCGTGGGTCACCACCAGGCGCAGGCGCGCGAACAGCGCCACCACGTTGATGGCGAACGCGGCGAAGAACGGATAGCGCCAGCCCCAGTCGTAGAAGTCCTCGGCCGACAGGCTGGAGTACAGGAAGGCGAACAGCGCCGCGGCGACGATGAAGCCCACCGGCGCGCCGAGCTGGCCGAGCATGGCGTACCAGCCGCGCCGGTGCTTGGGCGCGTTGAGCGCCAGCAGCGACGGCAGGCCGTCCCAGGAACCGCCCAGCGCCACGCCCTGGGCGATGCGGAACGCCGCCAGCAGCACCACGGCCAGCGCGCCCAGGCTGGCATGGCCCGGCAGGAAGGCCATGCCGGCGGTGCTGGTGCCTAGCAGGAACAGCGCCGCGGTCAGCTTGGTGCCGCGGCTCCAGCGGCGCTGGATCCACAGGAACAGCATCGTGCCCAGCGGCCGCGCCAGGAACGCCAGCGCGAACACCGCGAACGAGTACAGCGTGGCCTCCAGCGGCGGCGCGAACGGGAAGAACACCCGCGGGAACACCAGCGCCGAGGCGATGCCGTAGACGAAGAAGTCGAAGTATTCCGACGCGCGGCCGATGACCACGCCCACGGCGATCTCGCCGGGCGCGACCTCGGAATGCGGCCCGGAATCGCGGCCGTGGACGGAGACGGTGGGGCTGGACGCGGTGGTCGAGGACATCGGCGGACGGCGTGGGAGGGTCGAGGGTCGCGGCGGCCAGCAGGCGCGCGGCCGCGACCGGGCCAGGCG
>DASRYN010000357.1:0-6583 GCA_035687185.1 Pseudoxanthomonas sp.
CGTCCGATTCCGCTGCGGCGATCGTCATCCGGCCCAGGCCGGGCGCCACCCCGGCGGCCATCAGTGCGCCCTCGATCAGCAGCGTGCCGCTGCCGCACATCGGGTCCAGCAGCGCGCCGCCCTCGGCGTAGAGCGCCGGCCAGCCGCCACGCAACAGCACGCCGGCGGCCAGGTTCTCCTTCAGCGGCGCCTCGTGCCGGGCCGCGCGCCAGCCGCGGCGGTGCAGCGGGCCGCCGCCCAGGTCCACGGACAGCACCGCGCGCGCCTTGCGCAGCGACAGGTTCAGGCGCAGGTCCGGGCTTTCCACGTCCACCGACGGGCGCTCCAGCCCGCGCGCGCGGAAGCCGTCCACCACCGCGTCCTTGACCCGCTGCGCCGCGTAGCGCGCGTGGGTGATGGCTTCGCCGGAGACGTGCGCATCCACCGCCAGGGTGTGGCCCGCGGCCAGGTGCTCGTGCCAGGGCAGCGCCGCGGCGCCCTCGTACAGCGCGCGCTCGTCGGGGCAGTCGAATTCGGCCAGCGGCCACAGCACGCGGCTGGCCAGGCGCGACCACAGCACCGCGCGCTGCGCATCGGCCAGCGTGCCCTCGACGTTGGCGCCGGCCAGGGTGGCGGTGGCGCGCGCGGCGCCCAGCGCCTGCAGCTCGTCCACCAGCAGGTATTCCAGGCCCTTGGCGCAGGAGACGAAGAACTTCATGGGACGCGGGTGCTCGAAGGTGGGACGGGCGCCGGACCGGACGGCCGGCGCGGCGGGGCGCTACAGCGACTCCAGCAGCTGCGCAAAGGCCTGCGCGGTGGTTTCCACGTGCGCCGACAGGCGGTGGCTGTCGTCCACCAGCAGCAGCCGCGCCGAGCGCGCCTGCGCCCAGGCGACGACCTCCCCGGCGGGGATGAGCTCGTCGTGCCAGGCATGCACCACCGAGGTGGGCACCGGGGCGGCGTCCAGCGCCGGCATCGCGCCCATGCGCGTGGGCGGCACCATCAGGAACAGCGCGCGGGTGGGCACCTGCAGCGAGGCGATGGCCGAGATGTAGGCGCCCAGGCTGGAGCCGCCGAGCACCACCGGACCGCCGCGCCGGGCCGCGTCGCCGGCGATCCCGAGCAGCCGCTGCAGCCGCGCGGGCACGTCGCCCAGCTGGCTGACCTCGCGGCGGGCGTCCAGGTCGGTGTAGTCGGGGCGCTCCGTGGTCCAGCCCAGGCGCTCGGCGGCCTCGGCCAGCGCGGTCACCTTGGTCGCGTCCGGTCCGCTCTCGAAACCGTGCGACAGGATGCAGTGGCCGCGGCTCACAGCGCCTCCACCGCGTCGCCCAGGCGCAGCGTGCCGCCCTCGACCACGCGCGCGCACAGGCCGCCGTGACCGCGCATGGCGTTGTAGCCGCCCGGCCCGAGCGCGGCCTCCATGCGCGAGCACGGGTCGCAGGGGTCGGTGCCTTCCAGCACCACGCCGCCGACGCGGAAGCGCCGGCCCTTGAGCGCGACCAGCGGAATGCCGGACACCACCACGTTGCGGCGCAGCGTCGATGGCGCCACGGCCTGGCGGCCGCACAGCGCGGCGATCGCCGGCAGGTGCTCGGCCTGGATCAGGGTGATGCCGCGCCTGCCGTCGCGGCCGCGGTAGCGGTCGCCGGCCAGACCGCCGCCGGTGGCGGCCCGGGCTTCGGCCACCTCGACCAGGGCGGCCTCGCGCGCCGGGCGCAGGCCGATCCACTCGACCCGGCCGCTGCGCGGAAAGGTCGCCATCAGTCGCGCGAGCGCGCTGTCCGGGTTCGGTCGCATGGCGCGAATGCTAGCATCCCGGCCCATGCCGACCGTCCCCGCGCCGACCATCGTCGACCAGCCGCTGCCCTACGTCGGGAAGCTGGAGCGGCGCCCGCTGGAGCAGATCGACCTGGTCGTCATCCACTGCACCGAGCTGCCGGACCTGGCCACCGCCCGCGAGTACGGCGAACGCGTGCTCTACGACAGCGGCACCGGCAACAGCGGCCATTACTACATCGACCGCGACGGCAGCGTGCTGCGCTACGTGCCCGAGGACCGCATCGCCCACCACGTGCGCGGGCACAACGCGCGCGCCATCGGCATCGAGCTGGTCAACCGCGGCCGCTGGCCGCACTGGCTGGACTCGCGCCACCAGGCCATGGACGAGCCCTACACCGAAGCGCAACTGCAGGCCCTGGTGGCGCTGCTGCAGGCGCTGGCGCACGCGCTGCCGGCGCTGCGCCATGTCGCCGGGCACGAGGACCTGGACACCGGGCAGGTGCCCGCTTCCGACGACCCGACGCGGCAGGTGCGGCGCAAGCTCGACCCGGGCCCGCAGTTCCCGTGGCGGCGCGTGCTGGAGCATGTGCCGCTGCCACGGCTGCCAGCGGCATAGGTCCCCTCGCGCACGGCCCACACGGCCCGGCCCGGTAGGCGCCCGTCTTGCGGCGACCCCGACGGCGCGTGGCACGCGCGTGGGGACGGCGACGGACACCGCGATGCCGCCCGGCCCCGCGAGCGGATGCGGCCGTCCCGCGGCCGCGGGCAGCGCGCGGCCCGTGCGCGCGGCGACAGCAGGGCGTCACGGTGGCGCCGGTATAATCGCGCCCTTTCCGCACCGGTGTGCCCGCCTTGCCTGCCGCCCTCGGCCCCGTGGTTTCCGAACTGATCGAGCTGCTCGCCCTGGAGCGGCTGGAGGACAACCTGTTCCGGGGCCAGAGCCGCGACATCGGCACCCGGTACGTGTTCGGCGGCCAGGTGCTGGGCCAGGCGCTGTCGGCGGCGCAGGCCACGATCGACAACGGCCGCCGCGTGCACTCGCTGCACGCCTACTTCCTGCGCGCCGGCGACATCGAGCATCCCATCGTCTACGACGTGGACCGCACCCGCGACGGCGGCAGCTTCTCCGTGCGGCGGGTCAGCGCGATCCAGCACGGCAAGGTGATCTTCTTCTGCGCGGCCTCCTTCCAGGAGGGGGAACCCGGCGCCGAGCACCAGCTCAAGATGCCCGAGGTGCCGCAGCCGGAGGACATCGAGCCCGCCCCGCCGGTGGCGCCGGAGGTGATGGCCACGCTGCCCACCAAGGTGCAACGCTGGCTCTCGCGCGGCGGGCCGTTCGAGTTCCGCCACGTGTACCCGCGCGACGAGCTCAACCCGCCCAAGCGCCCGCCCTACCAGCAGGTCTGGTTCCGCCTGCGCGAGCCGGTCGGCGACGCGCCGGAACTGCACCAGGCGCTGCTGGCCTACGCCTCGGACTTCCACCTGCTGGGCACGGCCACCTTCCCGCACGGCATCAGCTACTACACGCCCAACGTGCAGATGGCCTCGCTGGACCACGCGCTGTGGTTCCACCGCCCGTTCCGCGCGGACGAATGGCTGCTCTATTCGCTGGACAGCCCCAGCACCCAGGGCGCGCGCGGCCTGGCCCGCGGCCAGGTGTTCGACCGGCAGGGCCGCCTGGTGGCGAGCACCGCGCAGGAAGGCCTGATCCGCGTGGTGACCGACCAGGGCAGCGCGCAGCTGGTGCCGGCCCGGGACTGACGCATGCGCCAGATATTCACCAGCCAGCGCCTTGAAACCGTGGAAGGCGTCGCCCGCCTGCTGCAGGAGGCCGGCATCGAAGTTCACATCAGCCAGCCACGCTCGTACCGCGGCCGCCGCCGCGGCCAGTTCAGCTACGCCGAGCCGATGGCGCCCAGCCAGCAACCCGCGGTGTGGGTGCGCAAGCCCGAGGACCAGCCGCGCGCGCGCGAACTGCTGCGCGAGGCCGGGCTGCTGGCCACCACGCGCACGTATGCCGACCTGCCGCCCACGGCCAGCGAACTGCCCGCCTCGCGCTTCGAGCCGGGCCGCAGCCGCTGGGCCTGGCGCGTGCGCATCGCCTTGCTGCTGCTGATCGCGGCGGTGGCGGTGTTCATCTGGCTCGGCCGGCACCGCACGCCGCCGGCGCCGCAGCCCGCCGCCTCGCCGCCGGCCGGGCAGCCGGCGCAGCGGGAGGAGGCGGCCGGCGACGAGGAAGAGGTGCGCGTGCGCATCTCCCCGCCGCCGGGCGGCTGAGCGGCCCTACTTCGCCGCTTCCTTGGCGGTGCGGCCCGGGCCGAAGCCGCGTTCGGCGCGCCCGGCGTGCGCCGCGTCGTACTCGGCGCGGCTGAGGCTGCCGTCGGCGTTGGCGTCCGCCGCCTTGAACCAGGCGTCGCGACGCTGCTTCATCGCCTGCTCGCGGTCGGCGCGGTCGACGAAACCGTCCTTGTTCGCGTCCATGCGCGCGAACTGCTCGGCGAACCGGGGCGCGGCGGCCGCCTCCGCATGGCTGACGCGACCGTCCTTGTCCTTGTCCAGCTCGGCGAACGGCCGGCCGTGGTGGCGGCCATGGGCCTTGCGCGCCGCGCGCAGTTCGCCGCGGTCGAGCCTGCCGTCGTCGTTCTTGTCCAGGCCGTCGAAGCGCTCGGCCAGGCGCGGGCGCGCGGCGGCCTCGGCGCGGTCGACGAAACCGTCGCCGTTGGCGTCCAGGGTCTTGCGCGGGGTGGTGCCGGCGGCGGCGGCGGTCGCCGGCTGCGCCAGGGCGGCCCCGGCGGTGACGGCCAGCAGTGCGGCGGCGATCAGGGAGGGGGTCTTGTTCACGGGTCTTCTCCAGGGGAACGTGGACTCGATGGCCACGCACGGGAAAACGCCGGCCCCGGCCCGCCGTTGACCGGCCCCTGCCCCCGTTCAGCCGGCAGCCGGCCATCGCAGCACCTGCGAACGCGCGGCGCTATGCTCGCCGCATCCGCTTCGCGCCGCCGCCATGGGCAACGATCCTTCCCCCGCCACCGACGACCTGCGCCTGTTCCAGACCGGAGGCCACGCCTGCGGCTACTGGCCCGACCGCAGCGCCCGCGACCTGGTGCTGGACCCGCGCGACCCGCGCCTGGCCGCGGTGTACCCGCAGGCGCTGGACTGGGGTTTCCGCCGCTCCGGCGACCTGGTCTACCGTCCGCACTGCCCGGGCTGCCGGGCCTGCGTGCCGGTGCGCATCCCGGTGGCGGACTTCGCGCCCGACCGCAGCCAGGGCCGCTGCCTGGCGCGCAACGCCGCGGTGGAGGCGCGGGTCGCGCCGGCGCGACGCAGCGCCGAGCACTTCGCCCTGTACCAGCGCTACCTGGCCTCGCGCCACCGCGACGGCGGGATGGACGGCCACGGCACCGCCGAGTTCGACCAGTTCCTGGTCGGCGGCTGGTCCGACACGCGCTTCCTCGAGCTGCGCGAGCCGGCCGCCGGCGACGCGCCGGGCCGGCTGCTGGCGGTGGCGGTCACCGACCGCGTGCCGCGCGCGCTGTCGGCGGTCTACACCTTCTACGAGCCGGACCTGCCGGCCCGCGGCCTGGGCACGCTGGCGATCCTGCACCAGGTGCAATGGGCGCGGCGCGAGGGCCTGGACCACGTGTACCTGGGCTACTGGATCGAAGGCCACGCGAAGATGGACTACAAGCGGCGCTTCCGTCCGCTGGAAGCGTTCGACGGCCGCCGCTGGCGCGCATTCGCACGCTGAGGCGCCGCCGCGCGGCCGCTGGCCGCTGCGTCCGGCTGTCATCGGCGCATGCCAGAATCGGCGCATGCGCACCTTCATCTCCCGGCTGCTGCCCCTGTTCGCCACGCTCGCCATGCTGCCCGCCTGCGCCACGGACCCGGCTCGCGCGTCCGCCGCCGGCGCGGCGCTGCGCGTGGCCACCTACAACACCTCGCTCTACAGCGACGAGGCCGGCGGGCTGGTCCGCCGGCTGGAGGCCGGCGACCCGGCCGCGCGCAACGTCGCCGCGGTGCTGCAGCGCGTGCGCCCGGACCTGGTGCTGCTCAACGAATTCGACTACGACCCCGAGGGCCGCGCCGCGGACCTGTTCCAGCGCGGCTACCTGGAGCGGGCGCAGCCCGGCGGCGGCGAACCGCTGCACTACCCGTACCGCTACCTGGCCCCGGTGAACACCGGCGTGCCCAGCGGCCTGGACCTGGACGGCAACGGCAGCGTCGGCGGCCAGGGCCGCGAGCGCGGCAACGACGCCTGGGGCTACGGCCTGCACCCGGGCCAGTACGGGATGCTGGTGCTGTCGCGCCACCCGATCGACGCGGCGCAGGTGCGGACCTTCCAGCTGCTGAAGTGGGCCGACCTGCCCGGCGCGCGGCGGCCGCTGGATCCGGCCACGGGCAGGCCGTGGCATGCGGACGCGACGTGGGCGCGGCTGCGGCTTTCTTCCAAGTCGCACTGGGACGTGCCGGTGCGCACCCCGGCCGGCACGCTGCATTTCCTGGTCTCGCATCCGACGCCGCCGGTGTTCGACGGCCCGGAGGACCGCAACGGCGCCCGCAACGCCGACGAGATCCGGCTGTGGGAGGAATACATCACGCCCGGCGCCAGGCCGTGGCTGTGCGACGACCAGGGCCGCTGCGGCGGGCTGGCGCCTGGCGCCCGCTTCGTGATCGCCGGCGACCTCAACAACGACCCGGTGGACGGCGACGGCCGCCACGAGGCCATCCTGGGCCTGCTGGAGCACCCGCGCGTGGCGCGCATGGCCGCGCCCGCCTCGGCCGGCGGCGCGGAGACGGCGCGGGCCTACGCCGCGCAGGGGTTGCA
>DASRYN010000358.1:0-12242 GCA_035687185.1 Pseudoxanthomonas sp.
CGGCGCTGGCCAGCCACAGTGCGCCGGAGTGCACGTCCAGCCGGCCGCACAGCACGGTGGCGAACATGCAGGTGTCGTTGCCCTGCACCAGGCGGCGCGAGGTCTCGGCCAGCGCCTCGGCCGGGGTGCCGGCGGTCTGGATCGCCACCTCCAGCATGGTCACCGTGCGCGCCATGAACAGGGCGGCGGGCACGCCCTTGTCGGACACGTCGCCGATCACGAACCACAGCTCGCTGGCGCCGCGCTCGATGAAGTTGTAGAAGTCGCCGCCCACCGCCTTGGCCGGCTCCAGCAGCGCCTGCGCCTCCACGTGCTCGCGGCCGCGGTCGATCACCCGGCCGCTCGGGAGCATGGCGCGCTGGATGTCGCGGGCGATGGACAGCTCGCTCTCCAGCTTCTGCCGCGCCGCGCCCATCTGCTCGATCTCGCGCATCTGCGCCAGGATCGAGCGCCGCGCCTGCTCCAGGCTGCGCGCCAGCAGCCCCACCTCGTCCTGCCGCTGCTGCTGCTCCAGCGGCACGTCGCGCTCGCCGGAGATGGCATGGGCGGCCGAACGGCTGAGCGCCTCCACCGGGCGCGAGATCTGCCGCGCCGCGCGCCGCGCGCCGCACCAGCAGCGTGCCCAGCAGCGCCAGCACCAGGCTGGCCGCAACCAGCAGCGAGAGCGCGCGATTGAACTCGGCCATGATCAGGCCGTAGGACTGCGCCACCAGCAGCGTCCAGCCGGTGTCGCCGATGGGCTCGACCACGGTGAAGCGCGCCTCGCCGCTGTGCGCGTCGCGGTGGGAGAAGTACACCGGCTGGCGGGTGCGCACCGCCGCGGCGGCCGGCTGCAGGTCATGGCGGCCGGAATGCGCGAGGTAGTCCTCCAGCGTGCGCACCATGGCCACGCCCGGGGTGGTGCTCAGGGCCACGGTGCCGCCCGGCGCCACCAGCATCACCCGCCAGCCTTCCAGGTTGGCCAGGCTGTCCACGGGCGCGACCAGGTCGTCCAGGCGGATGTCCAGGCTGGCCATGCCGCTGCCGGCCGGCTGCAGCGGCACGTTGTAGCTGGCCATCCACACGCCGCCGGCGGTGTCGTTGAGGTAGGGCTCGGACCACCAGCCGCGGGTGGCGGCCTGGGTGCGCCGGTGCCAGGGCTTGCCGCGGTAGTCGTAGCCGTCGAGGACGAAATCGCGCAGGCGGCCGTCGGCACCCACGTAGCGGGCGTAGGCCGCGGCGCCGGGTTGCCGCGGTTCCACCGTCAGCAGCGCGCCGGCGGCGCCGGGCACCGACTCCACCACCGCCGCCTGCGCTTCCTGCAGCTGCGCCGGGGCCAGCGCCGAGCGCGAGACCAGCCGCGCCAGGTTGTCGCCGGCGATGGTGATGGTGCGCAGGCCATCTCCAGGCGCTCGGCCGCGTCGAGCGTGGTCGCCCGCGTATCCAGCCGCGCGCGTTCCAGGATCTGGGCGCGCAGGTAGGCGGCGCTGGCCAGGGTCACCAGCAGCAGGAACAGCAGGGTGATCAGGCCGGACCACACCGCGATGCGCGTGCGCAGGCTGCGGTGCCAGCGCACCCGTTCCCGGAGCGGCGCCGCGGCGTGCGCGGCAGGGGCGTCGGCGGACATGGCGGACCCGTGATCGGACGGCCGCATCATATGCCGCGACCGTGCCCGTCCGTCACCCTGTCAGGTGCGACGGCGGCAGATCGCCAGCAGGGTGATGTCGTCGGACTGGTCCGCGCCGGCCGCGAAGCGGCGGATGTCCTCCAGGACCCGCGTGCAGGCGCCGGCCGCGCCGGCATCGTGCCCGGCCACGGCCTGCAGCAGGCGCCGGCTGCCGTAGGGGCGGTGCTGGCCGTCGAAGGCTTCGGTCACCCCGTCGGTGTAGCCCAGCAGCATGCCGCCGGCGTCCAGCTCGCCGGCGTGTTCCGGGAAGTCGTCGGCGGCCTCGATGCCCAGCGCCGGACCGCCGCGCAGCGCGAGCAGGGTGGCCTGGCCGTCGGCGCGGAGCAGCAGCGGCGGCTCGTGGCCGGCGCTGGCCAGGCGGAAGCGGCCGCTGGCCACTTCCAGCCGCCCGCACAGCACGGTGGCGAACATGCAGGCCTCGTTGCCCTCGGCCAGGCGCGCCGAGGCGCCGGCCAGGATGCGCGTCGGTTGGCGATGCAGCCGCGCCTGCTGCTCCAGCACGGTCACCGTGCGCGCCATGAACAGCGCCGCCGGCACGCCCTTGTCGGACACGTCGCCCACCGCGAACCACAGCACGCCGGGCTCCAGCTCGAAGAACTGGTAGAAGTCGCCGCCCACCGCCGTGGCCGGCTCCAGCAGCGCGTGCGCCTCCACGTGCATGTGGCCGGTGTCGAAGGCGCGCCCGGCGGGGAGCATCGACTGCTGGATCTGGCGCGCGATCGACAGCTCGCTCTCCAGCTTCTGCCGCGCACTGGCCAGCCGCGCGATCTCGTCCAGCTGGCGCTTGATGGAGCCGCGCGCCGCGTCGAACGCACGCGCCATCACGCCCACCTCGTCGCCGCGCTGCACGTAGGGCAGGGGATAGTCGAAGTCGCCCTGGCTGAAGTGGCGCGCGCTGTCGGTCAGCTGCTCGATGGGCCGGGCGATGGCGCGGCTGTAGCGCCGTACCAGCCACAGCGCCACCGCCAGCGCCAGCAGGCTGGCCGCGGCCACCGCCAGCGCGACCAGGTTCAGGCGGTGCAGGAAGTAGCGCTCGGACACCGCCAGGGCGTAGGTCCAGCCGCTGTCGGCCACGGGCAGCACCAGGATCGCCTGCGCGTCGCCCGCGGCGTCGCGGCGCTCGAAATCCGCCGGCTGCCGTCGGGCGATGGCCTCGGCCAGCGGCACCAGCCCCGCGCCGCCGGGCGCGGCGGCCAGCTCGGCGGCGCGCCGGCGCATCTGCGCGTGCGGGTCCGGATGCACCACGGCCAGGCCGCCGGGCGAGAACAGCATGGGCTGCAGGCCGGCACCGCCGGTGCCGGCCACCCGCTCGGCCAGTCGTTCCACCGGCACGTCCAGGCTGACCATGCCCACGGCCGGCGCGTCCGGGCCGTCGCCGGGCCGGCGCAGCGGCAGGTTGTAGGTGGCGAAGAACTGCCCGCCCGTGGCCGCGTTGGCGTAGGGCTCGGACCACCACGGCCCGGCCGCGGCGATGGTGCGCGCGTACCAAGGCATGCTGCGGTACTCGTAACCCAGCTCCGCGACGGACTGTTCCACCAGTCGCGTCCCGTCGCGGCGGATGTACCAGGTGAAGCCGTCGCCGTCGCCGGGCAGCTGCCCCGGATCGACGATGACCATGGCGCCGGCGATGTCCGGGTCTCCGGCCAGGCTGGCCACCAGCAGCGAGCGCAGGTGCGACGGCTGCGCGCCCACGCCGGTGGCGCTGGCGGCCAGGGTGCGGCCGCTGACCTGCACCGACTCCAGCGTCGCCTCCAGGCTGTGCACCGCCTGCTGCGCCAGGCCGGCGGCCTCCTCGCGGGCGTTCTGGACGATCAGCGCGCGGGCGCCGGCATAGAAGGCCAGCGCGGTCAGCAGCAGCAGCCCGGCGTTGAGCAGGCTGGACCACAGCACCATCCGCGTGCGCAGGCTGTCGCGCCAGCGCACCCGGGCGATCGGGGCGGCGGCGGCATCGGTGCTGGAGGTCGGCAGGGCCGACATCGCGGCCTCCGTGGGGGTTCGGCCAGCGCATCATAAGCGCATCCGCCCGCCGCGCCGGGGGCGGCCGTGTCCCGGGACACGGCCGGGACATCGCTGCCGATCGCGGCCGGATCGGCGCCACATACGCAGACGTAGCGAGGCGGCCGGCCCCGCCCATGCGGTAAACTCCAGGGTCCACAAGGCACACGGCGGCCGCGACCCCCACGCGCGGCAATGGGAGTGATATGAACTGGCTGAACGAGGTACTCCAGAACGATCCGAATCCGGTCGAGACCCGGGAATGGATCGAGTCGCTCAAGGCGGTCATCGACCGTGACGGCCCCGAGCGCGCGCACCAGCTGCTGGAGGACATGGTCGAGCTGACCCGCCGGTCCGGCGCGTTCCTGCCGTTCTCGCCCACCACCGAGTACGTCAATACCATCCCGCCGCACATGGAGGCCAAGAGCCCGGGCGACGCGGACCTGGAGTGGCGCATCCGCTCGATCATCCGCTGGAACGCCATGGCCACCGTGGTGCGCGCCAACCGCAAGCCGGGCGACCTGGGCGGCCACATCGCCTCCTTCGCCTCGGCGGCCACCCTGTACGACGTGGGCTTCAACCATTTCTGGCGCGCCCCGTCGGATAGCCACCCCGGCGACCTGCTCTACATCCAGGGCCACAGCGCCCCGGGCATCTATGCCCGCTCCTTCCTGGAGGGCCGGATCAGCGAGAGCCAGCTGGACAACTTCCGCATGGAGGTCGACGGCCGCGGCATCTCGTCGTACCCGCACCCGTGGCTGATGCCCGACTACTGGCAGACCCCGACCGTGTCCATGGGCCTGGGCCCGCTGGGCGCGATCTACCAGGCCCAGTTCATGAAATACCTGGAGCACCGCGGCCTGATCGAGCCGTCCGACCGCAAGGTCTGGTGCTTCCTGGGCGACGGCGAAACCGACGAGCCCGAGAGCCTGGGCGCCATCGCCCTGGCCGGCCGCGAAGGCCTGGACAACCTGGTGTTCGTGATCAACTGCAACCTGCAGCGCCTGGACGGCCCGGTGCGCGGCAACGGCAAGATCATCCAGGAACTGGAAGGCGTGTTCCGCGGCGGCGGCTGGAACGTGATCAAGCTGCTGTGGGGCTCGTACTGGGATCCGCTGCTGGCGCGCGACACCAACGGCGTGCTGCGCAAGCTGATGATGGAAACCGTCGATGGCGAATACCAGAACTGCAAGGCCTTCGGCGGCGCGTACACGCGCGAGCACTTCTTCGGCAAGTACCCCGAGACGCGCGAGATGGTCGCCAACCTGTCCGACGAGGACATCTGGCGCCTGAACCGCGGCGGCCACGACCCGCACAAGGTCTACGCCGCCTACCACGCGGCGGTGAACACCAAGGGCATGCCCACCGTGATCCTGGCCAAGACGGTCAAGGGCTACGGCATGGGCTCGGCCGGCGAGTCGCTCAACCCGACCCACCAGACCAAGAAGCTGGACGACGACGCGGTGCGCGCCTTCCGCGACCGCTTCAACATCCCCATCAGCGACAAGCAGCTGGAAGAGGCCGAGCAGATCCCGTTCTACCACCCCGGCGAGGACTCCCCCGAGGTGCAGTACCTCAAGGAGCGCCGCGCCGCGCTGGGCGGCTACCTGCCGCAGCGCCGCCGCAAGGCCAGCAAGTCCTTCGCCGTGCCCGCCCTGGACAAGTACGAGCGCCTGCTCAAGGACAGCGGCGAGCGCACGTATTCGACCACCATGGCGTTCGTGCAGACCCTCAACATCGCCCTGCGCGACAAGGAAGTGGGTCCGCGCCTGGTGCCGATCGTCGCCGACGAGGCCCGCACCTTCGGCATGGAGGGCCTGTTCCGCCAGATCGGCATCTACGCCCCGTTCGGCCAGAAGTACAAGCCGGTCGACGCCGACCAGCTGATGTACTACCGCGAGGACCAGTCCGGCCAGGTGCTGCAGCAGGGCATCAGCGAGCCGGGCGCCATCGCCTCGTGGATGGCCGCCGGCACCAGCTACTCGGTGTCCGACGTGCCGATGCTGCCGTTCTACATCTACTATTCCATGTTCGGCTTCCAGCGCGTGGGCGACATCGCCTGGCAGGCGGCCGACATGCGCACCCGCGGCTTCCTGCTCGGCGGCACCGCCGGCCGCACCACGCTCAACGGCGAGGGCCTGCAGCACGAGGACGGCCACAGCCACCTGCTGGCCGGCGCCATCCCCAACGTGCGCAGCTACGACCCGACGTTCGGCTACGAGGTCACCGTCATCATCCAGCACGGCATGAAGGCCATGCTGGAGGACCAGGTGGACGAGTACTACTACCTCACCCTGATGAACGAGAACTACACCCACCCGGAAATGCCCCAGGGCGCCGAGGAGGGGATCATCAAGGGCATGTACCTGCTGAAGGACGCCGGCAAGCCCAAGAAGGGCGAGCTGCGCGTGCAGCTGCTGGGCAGCGGCACCATCCTGCGCGAGGCCATCGCCGCGGCCGAGCTGCTGGACAAGGATTTCGGCGTCACCGCCGACATCTGGTCCTGCACCAGCTTCAACGAGCTGCGCAAGGAGGGCTTCGACGCCGAGCGCTGGAACCGCCTGCACCCGGAGGACGCCCCCCGCAAGCCGTACGTCACCCAGCTGCTGGAGGGCCGCCAGGGCCCGGCCATCGCCGCCACCGACTACGTGCGCGTGTACGCCGAGCAGATCCGCGCCTTCGTGCCGATGGGCTACACCGTGCTGGGCACCGACGGCTTCGGCCGCAGCGACACCCGCGCCAACCTGCGCCGCTTCTTCGAGGTGGACCGCTACTACATCGCCCACGCCGCCATCGCCGCGCTGGCGAAGGAAGGCAAGATGACCGCCAAGGACGTGGCCCGCGCGATCAAGCAGTACAAGATCGACCCGGAGAAGGCGAACCCGGTCGGGGTCTGACCGGAAGTGCATCGGAGAAGGGCGCCCGCTGGGCGCCCTTTCTCTTTCCGGGTCCGCGGCTCCGCACAGCGGTCATGCATTCGCCCGCCATCCGCCGCGTCGCGTGTCGCCGCGCCGGACGGGCGCTGCCGCGGCGCGAGCCGCTGCATGAGGCCGCGCGTGGCCGCGGTGCTCCAGGCGACGCGTCCGGCCACGAGCCGCTGCGAGCCGCTGCGAGCGGCCCGGGCGAGTCAGACGCCGTCCTGCATCCGCCCCTGGCCCATCTCGTCGCCGGCGCCGAAGCCGCGGCTGGACTGCGCGGCCGTCTGCGGCGAAAGGCCCATGCTCGCCCTGGGCTCGCCGGCCAGCACCGGATCGCCGTGGGGGGAGGTGGTCTCGCCCTCGTCGGGCTGGGACGACGACGCCTGGCTGGCGCCCTGGCGGCGCTGCCAGGCGCGGTAGGCGGCATAGCCGATGGCGGCCACGGCCACGGTCTTCAGGATGCGCATTGCCGTTCTCCTCGCGTGCTGCGGATGGCGCACAGGTTGGGAGGGCGGGCGTCATGCGGGCGTGACCCGCAGGTCTACGTTCCGTGCAGTCCGGCGCCGCGTTGGCGCACGGCAGGGAACCTGACCGCGCATCCCGCCCCGCAACGCGCCCGCGGCGGCGCTGGCTAGAATTGCCGTCCCCACGTCCTGCGAGGTGCACATGGCCACGTATCTGATCACCGGCGCCAACCGCGGCATCGGCCTTTCCCTGGCGCGGCAGCTGCGCGCGCGCGGCGATGCGGTGTTCGCGGTGTGCCGGCACGGCAGCCCCGAACTGGAAGCGACCGGGGCGCAGGTCCTCGATGGCGTGGACGTGGCCGACGCGCAGGCGGTGGCCGCGCTGCCGGCGCGTCTGGGCGAGGCCCGGCTGGACGGGCTGGTGCTCAATGCCGGCATCTTCACCCACGAGGCGCTGGATGCGCTGGACGCCGCCGCCTTCGCGCGCATCCAGCGCCAGTTCGAGGTCAACACGCTGGGCCCGCTGCGCGTGGCCGCGGCGCTGCAGGACCGGCTGGCCGAAGGCGCCAAGGTCGCCATCGTCACCAGCCGCATGGGCTCGATCGCCGACAACGGCTCGGGCGCGTACTACGGCTACCGTGCGTCCAAGGCGGCGGTGAACGCCATCGGCAAGTCGCTGGCGGTGGACCTGGCGCCGCGCGGGATCGCCGTGTTCCTCCTGCACCCCGGGCGCGTGGCCACCGACATGCTGGGCGGGCACGGCGACATCGGCCCGGACGAGGCCGCCGCCAATCTCATCGCGCGCATCGACACGCTGGGCATGGCCGAGACCGGCACCTTCTGGCACGCCAACGGCACGCCGCTGCCCTGGTGACGCCCGCGGCGCGCAGGCACGGTCGCCGCGGCTGGATGCGGAAGCCGCGCGTTTCCCGCTACGGCGGCGAGGGCGGACCGGCGCGCGCGATGCCCGGCAAGTGCGCCCTCCAGGGACCTCGTCCCGAGCGGCCACCCGCCGGTTAACGCCACCGATGCACCGCGTTGCCACCGGCTTGACCCAGGCGGTGCGATGCTCGGCCGCGTCCCCGCCCGGAGCCGCGCCATGCCCTACCAGCGCATCAGCGACCTGCCCGAGACCGTGCGCGACCACGTGCCGCGGCACGCGCAGGAGATCTACAAGGAAGCGTTCAACAGCGCCTGGGACCGGTACGCGGACCCGGACGAGCGCCGCGGCGACGCCTCGCGCGAGGAGGTCGCGCACCGCGTGGCCTGGGCCGCGGTGAAGGACAAGTACGAGAAGGGCGAGGACGGCGCCTGGCATCCCAGGCGCGGCTGAGCCCGCTTCCCGCCTTCCGAGGAGCACGCCATGAAGATCAGCGAAGTGATGAGCACCGACGTCTGCGTGGTGCACCCCGAGAACGCCCTGCGCGAAGCCGCTCGGCTGATGGCCGAGCGCGACGTGGGCAGCCTGCCGGTGGGCGAGAACGACCGCCTGGTGGGCATGCTCACCGACCGCGACATCGCCGTGCGCGCGGTGGCCGACGGCCTGGGCCCGGACACGCCGGTGCGCGAGGTCATGTCCCCTGACGTGAAGTATTGCTACGAGGACGAGGACATCGACCACGTGGCCGCCAACATGGCCGGCCTGGAGCTGCGCCGCCTGCCGGTGGTGGACCGCGACAAGCGCCTGGTGGGCATCGTCTCGCTGGGCAACTTCGCCCAGAGCGGCGACGCCGGCGCTTCGCAGGAGCTGCTGCAGGGCGTGGCCCGCGCGCACTGACCGCGCGCGTCCGGCGCCCCGCACGGCGCGTGACGTGCGGGGCGCTGGTTGCGGGGGATACCGTCCGTTGCCCGGCGGGGCGCGTTCGCGCATGCTGCCGCGCGCATGCCCACCCCGCCTCCCCGCATCCCGCCCCTGGCCCAGCTGGCATCGGCGGCGTGCCTGCTCCTGATGCCCAGCCTCTTCTCCTTCCTCGCCGCCGCCCCGCGCGACGTCTATCCCCGGCTCCCCGACAACACCGCCGCCTCGGCCAACCTGGAGGTGCGCAAGGTGCTGCACGGCGAGGTGGCGGGGGTGTTCGCCTCGCCGGGGCGCGACCAGGTGATCGCGGTGGCGGACCGGCACCTGTTCAAGTTCACCGCCGACGGGCGGCTGCTGGACACGCTGGACGAACCGGAAGACATGCACGCCGCCGGCGTGGCCTTCGGCGCGGACGGCTACGTGGACTGGGCGCTCACCGGCGACCGCGAACGCAAGGCCTACGCGCCGGCGGTGGACGGCAACGGCCTCTCGCCCGCGGCGCTGGCCGCCGCGCTGGACCAGGCCGAGGTGGTGGCGTTCGGCCGCGACGACGACGGCACCACCGCATGGGCCTGGCTGTGGCGCGAAGGCCGCGCGTGGAAGCTGGACATCTCCCGCCACTATGCCAGGGTGGACCCGTACTGCTCCCGCGGGGCGTGGTGGCGCGACTGGAACTGGCGCAACACCTGCCTGGAGGGCTACACCCACCCCAACCGGGGCCTGCGCGAGGTCGCACCCGGGCCCTTCGAGGGCAAGGAGACCGCGCCGCGGGTCGAGGTCGCCGGGTTCCATCGCCGCCACTACCACCTCGAGGAAGGCATGGCCGGCCAGCTGCTGGGGGCCACGGTCGGCAACGTGCTCAAGTGGGTGTGGGACGTGCCGGGCGCGCCCCCGGGCCGCTACTGGTTCGGCGATGCCGACGTGCGCCTGCAGGTGCAGGGCGAGACGCTGCGCTTCAAGGTCTTCGTGCCACGCACCCACGGCGGGTACGCGTTCTACCG
This sequence comes from Pseudoxanthomonas sp., assembly GCA_035687185.1. GTDB lineage: Bacteria > Pseudomonadota > Gammaproteobacteria > Xanthomonadales > Xanthomonadaceae > Pseudoxanthomonas. The sequence goes on from DASRYN010000358.1 coordinate 9,843, forward strand.
CAACATGCGCTGGTGGGAGCCGGAGATGCCCGGCGCCGGGCCGTGGTTCAGCGTGCAGCGGCGGGACACCATGGCCTATCCCGGCGAGGAGGCGCTGCTGCGCTACTACGCGCCGGACGTGGGCCTGTACGCGGTGCGGCCGCGCGGGATCGACGAGGTGCCGCCCGCGCGGCGCGAGGTGCCGGCCTGGCGCCCGCTGTTCGAGGGCCCGCAGACCTGGCGCAGCCCGGTGACCGGCACGGTCGAGCTGGCCTCGGGCGGCAGCGTGTACCGCTGGTTGCGCCGCCAGCCGCCGCCCATACACCTGGACGGCATGCTGCCGCGGGTGCCGGTGGAACCGCTGTGGCCCGACCTGTACGCGCTGCCGCAGGCGCTGGTGGTGGACTGGGGCAGCGGCGAGGACGCGGCCACGCTGCGCGTGGAGCTGGCACCGGAAGCGACCCGTGCCGCGTTCGACGCCCTGGGCGGCGCCGGCACGGTGGACCTGGTGCTGGACGTGCCCGACCTCTACGGCGACACCGCCACCATGCAGGTGTTCCTGCGCCGAGGCACGGTGCGGCTGCCGCTGCCGCAGGCGCGGCTGGCGTACCTGAAGCGGCCGGCGTTCCGCCGCGGGGCGGGGGGTACGCCCACGCGCGCCGCGCAACTGAGCGCCAGCGTGGCCGCGGCCGGGGCCGGCGATGCGGCCGCGCTGCAGGACTTCCTGCACAAGGCGCAGGTGCTGGTGCAGGACCCGCACGACGCCGAGCGCTTCGCCGGCACGGTCACCGCCGCCTACGCCCAGCTGCTCAACGCCTACAACCTCGCCGGCGACGCGGCCTCGGCCGGCACCCTGGTGCGGCACTACCTGGCGCAGGTGCATCCGCGCACGCACGCCATCACCCGGGACCCGAGCCTGCCCTACAACGTCGGCGTCATCGCCAGCCAGACGCTGGCCTTCGCCGTGCACCAGCCGCAGGAGCGGGCGCTGGTGGACGCCGTGCTCGCGACCCTGATCGGGCCGGACTTCGACCCCGACGCCCAGCCCAACGCCACGCTGGCCTACAACCTGGCCTGCTACTACGCGCTGGCCGGGGACAAGCCGCGCCTGCTGCGCCATGCCGCCGCCGCGCGGCGCCTGGGCAAGCCGGCCGAACAGTTCCTCCGCGACGCCGATTTCCGCCGCTACCACGACGACGCCGACTTCCTGCGCGCGGTGCGCTAGCGGCCCGCCGCCGGCGCGGCGGCGGTCCCGCGGCGCGCGCGGTGGTAGCCTGCGCGCAGGAGGACCACGCATGACCATCGAATCCCCGGCCGACCTGGAAGGCCTGCAGCGCATCGGCCGCGTCGTCGCCCGGGTGCGCGAGGCCATGCTGGAGGCCGCGCGCCCCGGCATGAGCACCGCCGAGCTGGACGCCATCGGCGAGCGCATGCTGGCCGCCGCCGGCGCGCGCCCGGCGCCGCGCCTGGCCTACGGCTTCCCGGGCGCGACCTGCATCAGCGTCAACGAGGAGGCCGCGCACGGCATTCCGGGGGCGCGGGTGCTGCGCGCCGGCGACGTGCTCAACGTGGACGTCTCCGCCGAGCTGGACGGCTACTACGCCGACACCGGCGGCACCCGCGTGCTGCCGCCGGCCGCCGCGCGCGACCTGCGCCTGTGCCACGCCAGCCGCACGGCCCTGGCCGAGGCGATGAAGGTCGCGCGCGCCGGCGAGCCCATCAACCGCATCGGCGCGGCGATCGAGTCCACCGCGCGCCGCTTCGGCTTCCGCGTGATCGAGAACCTCGGCAGCCACGGCGTGGGCCGCGCGCTGCACGAGCCGCCCGACCACATCGCCGGCTACCACGACCCGGCCGACACCCGCGTGCTGCACGAGGGGCTGGTCATCACCATCGAGCCCTTCCTCTCCACCCGCAGCCGCATGGTCGAGGAAGCCGGCGACGGCTGGACGCTGGTCGGCGGCCGCGGCAACCGCTCGGCGCAGTTCGAGCACACCCTGGTCATCACCCGCGGCGAACCGATCGTGCTGACCCTGCACTGAGCCGGGCAGCGGCCGCGGCGGTCGCGCCTCCGCGGCGCCGGGAAGGCGGTGCGTGCCCGCCGCCGAGGCGGCGCCGCTAGCGCCGCACCGCCAGCACGCCGTCCAGCGCGGGCTGGGCCCGGAATCCGGCCTTTTCCAGGCGGCGCGCGACCTCGCGTGGCACGTCGCGGCCGCTGGTCAGGCGGTTGGGGCTGCCGGTGTAGTGGAACAGCCGGCCGCCGCGGCGCAGCACCCGTGCCAGCTGCCCGTAGAACGCCTGCGCGTACAGTTCGCCGGCGATGCCGAAGCGCGGCGGGTCGTGCAGCACCGCGTCCACCGAGGCGTCGGGCACGGCGGCGATCGCGCCGGTGACGTCGGCGTGGGCCAGCTGCAGGCGACC
>DASRYN010000359.1:0-4026 GCA_035687185.1 Pseudoxanthomonas sp.
TGCTGCTGCAGCGCCATCCCCGGACCGCCGCGTCTCGCCGCGATCGTAGGGGGCATCGCTTCGCTCGCCGCAAGCAGAGGCATTGCAGTTCAGGCGAACGCCACGTTCCGTAGGAGCCGGCCTTGCCGGCGACACGGGCGGTACAGGCGACACAGGTGGCCCAGAGGAGGGAACGACGGGGCGGCCGGGCCGTGGGGCGTGGCATGTCGCCCGCAAGACGGGCTCCTACAACGCCGCATCGCCGCGTGCCAGCAGCCGCACGCCGGGCCGCCCGTGTCGCCACGTTCCGTAGGAGCCGGCCTTGCCGGCGACACGGGCGACCCAAGCGACACAGGTGGCCCAGGCGAGGGAACGACGGGGCGGCCAGGCCATGCAGCGTGCCGGTCGCCCGCAAGACGGGCTCCTACAAACGCCGCTGCGCCGCATCGCCGCATACCGGGTCGCCGTGTCGCCACGTTCCGTAGGAGCCGGCCTTGCCGGCGACACGGGCGGCACAGGCGACACAGGTGGCCCAGACGAGGGAACGACGGGGCGGCCGGGCCATGCAGCGTGGCCGGTCGCCCGCAAGACGGGCTCCTGCAACGCCGCATCGCCGCGTGCCAGCAGCCGCACGCCGGCCGTGCCCGCGGCCGGCGCGCCGTCGCGGTATGGCGCGAATGGCGCAGGGGTGCCACGGCCCCGAGCAAAGGCAGGGTGCCGTCCCGAGGGGTGCGCCATGCCGCGGTGGGACGGCGACGCCCCCGGCCCAAACCCGCCACCGAAAGCCCGCTCCCGCTTGCAGGCCCTACCGAAGCCGACGCCTTCCTCCGTCGCGCCGTCCGGCATGTCACCGGAGGCCGCCGCCGCACCAAGCTCGCACGCGACCGCGCGAGGCCGGCCCGCGAAGTCAGTCGCCCAGGGTCAGCAGCGACGCGTTGCCGCCGGCGGCGGTGGTGTTGATCGTCACCGTCTTCTCGGTGGCGAAGCGCGCCAGGTAGTGCGGGCCGCCCGCCTTGGGGCCGGTGCCGGACAGGCCCTGGCCGCCGAACGGCTGCACGCCCACCACCGCGCCGATCTGGTTGCGGTTGACGTAGATGTTGCCCACCCGCGCCCGCGAGGCGATGCGCTCGACCGTCTCGTCGATGCGCGAATGCACGCCGAGCGTCAGCCCGTAGCCGGTGGCGTTGACCTGGTCGATCACCGCGTCGAGCCGGTCGGCCTGCCAGCGGACGACGTGCAGCACGGGGCCGAACACCTCGCGCTGCAGGCGCGAGAGGCCGTCGATCTCGTAGGCGCGCGGCGCGAAGAAGGTGCCGTGCGCGGTGTCCGCCCCGGCCATCGGCGCGATGGCGACCAGCCGCGCCTCGCGGTCCATGCGCTCGGCGTGCGCCTGCAACGTGCGCAGCGCGTCGTCGTCGATCACCGGGCCCACGTCGGTGGACAGCAGGCCCGGGTCGCCCACCTTCAGCTCGGCCATGGCGCCGGCCAGCATCGCGACCACCCTGTCGGCGATGTCCTCCTGCACGAACAGCACCCGCGCCGCCGAGCAGCGCTGCCCGGCCGAGGTGAACGCGCTGGCGATGGCGTCCTTCACCAGCTGCTCGGGCAGGGCCGAGGAATCGGCGATCAGCGCGTTCTGGCCGCCGGTTTCGGCGATCAGCACCGCGATGGCCGCCTCCTCGCGCGCGGCCAGGGCACGGTTGATCGCGCGCGCGGTCTCGGTCGAGCCGGTGAAGGCCACGCCGGCCACGCGCGGGTCCGCGGTCAGCGCCGCGCCCACCGTGGCGCCGTCGCCCGGCACGAACTGCAGCACCTCGGCCGGCACGCCCGCCTCGTGCAGCAGCTTCACCGCGGCGAAGCCCACCAGGTTGGTCTGCTCGGCCGGCTTGGCGATCACGCTGTTGCCGGCGGCCAGGGCCGCGGCCACCTGGCCCAGGAAGATGGCCAGCGGGAAGTTCCACGGGCTGATGCACACGAACACGCCGCGCCCGTGCAGTTGCAGCGCGTTGGATTCGCCGGTGGGGCCGGGCATGCGCTCCGGCGCGCCGAACTGCGCCCGCGCCTGGGCCGCGTAGTAGCGCAGGAAGTCCACCGCCTCGCGCACCTCGGCCACCGAGTCGGGCAGGGTCTTGCCGGCCTCGCGCACGCACAGCGCCATGAACGCCGGCATGCGCTGCTCGAGCAGGTCGGCCGCGTGCTCGAGGATCGCGGCGCGGCTGGCGGCCGGAGTGCGGTCCCAGGCCGGCTGCGCGGACGCGGCGTTGGCCAGTGCGCGCTGCACGGTGGCCGCGTCGGCCGGCAGCCAGTGGCCCACCGTGACCCGGCGGTCGGCCGGGCTGGTCACCGGCAGCGGCTGCCCGGCGGGGCTGGCGCCGGGGACCAGCGGCGCGGCCTGCCATGGGCCGGCTTCGGCGTTGATGCGTTCGGCCAGCGCGTGCAGCTGGCGGTCGTCGGCGAGGTTGGCGCCCATGGAGTTCTTCCTGTCGGAGCCCTGCGACCGGTAGAGATCGGCCGGCAGCGGGATGCGGGGATGGGGGATGGAATCGAACGCGGCCACCGCGCGCACCGGGTCGCGGACCAGCTCGGCCACCGGCACGCCCTCGTCGGTGATGCGGTTGACGAAGCTGGAGTTGGCGCCGTTCTCGAGCAGGCGGCGCACCAGGTAGGGCAGCAGGTCCTCGTGGCTGCCCACCGGCGCGTACACGCGGCAGGGCACGCCCAGGCGGTCGGCCGGCACCACCTCGGCGTAGAGGTCGTCGCCCATGCCGTGCAGCTTCTGGTGCTCGTACGGCCGGCCCTGGGCGATGGCGCGGATCGCGGCGATGGTCTGCGCGTTGTGGGTGGCGAACATCGGGTACAGCGCGTCGGCGTTGCAGAACAGCCGGCGCGCGCAGGCCAGGTAGGAGACGTCGGTGTTCTGCTTGCGGGTGAACACCGGGTACCCGGGCAGGCCCTCGACCTGGGCGCGCTTGATCTCCGCGTCCCAGTAGGCGCCCTTGACCAGGCGCACGGGAATGCGCCGGCCCGTGCGCCGGGCCAGGTCGGCCAGCCAGTCGATCACGAACGGCGCGCGCTTCTGGTAGGCCTGCACCGCCAGGCCGTAGCCTTCCCAGCCCTCGAGCGAGGGATCGGCGCAGGTCGCCTCGATGACGTCCAGCGACAGTTCCAGGCGGTCGCTTTCCTCGGCGTCGACGGTGAAGCCGATGCCGTAGCCGCGCGCCAGCCGCGCCAGCTCCAGCACGGCCGGGGCCAGCTCGGCCATCACCCGCTCGCGCTTGGCGTGCTCGTAGCGCGGGAACAGCGCCGAGAGCTTGATCGAGATGCTGGGCGCGGCGAACACGTCGGTGCCGGCGAACGCGCCGCTGCGGCCGATGGCGTGGATCGCGTCGCGGTAGGCCTGCAGGTAGCGCGCCGCGTCGTGCGCGGTCAGAGCGCCCTCGCCGAGCATGTCGAAGGAGTAGCGGTAGGCAGCGTTGTCGCCCTTGCGGCTGCGCGCCAGCGCCTCGCCGATGGTGCGGCCCATCACGAACTGGTGGCCCATGATCTTCATCGCCTGGCGCACGGCCAGGCGCACCACCGGCTCGCCGACGCGGCCCACCAGGCGCTTGAACGCGCCGGGCACGTCGTGGCGGGTCAGGTCGTTGAGCTGCACCAGCCGGCCGGTGAGCATCAGGCCCCAGGTGGAGGCGTTGACCAGCACCGAGTCGCTCTGGCCCAGGTGCTTCTCCCAGTCGGCGTCGCCCAGCTTGTCGCGGATCAGCCGGTCGGCGGTCTCCTGGTCGGGGATGCGCAGCAGCGCCTCGGCCACGCACATCAGCAGCACGCCTTCCTCGCTGCCCAGGTCGTACTGGCGCATGAAGGCCTCGATGGCGCCCTGGTCGCGGGCGCGGGCGCGCACCCGGCGCACCAGGTCGGCGGCCAGCGCGTCCACCTCGGCCTGTACGGCCGGGTCCAGGCTGGCCTGGGCCAGCAGCTCGCGCACGTGCTCGGCCTCGTCGCGCAGCCAGGCCGCGGTGATGGCCGCGCGCAGCGGGGCCGGGGCGGCGG
>DASRYN010000360.1:0-3938 GCA_035687185.1 Pseudoxanthomonas sp.
GCGCGGCGCGACCGCCAGCCCGCACGCCCATGCCCGCCCTTCGCCGTGGCGCCCGCCACGCCGCCATTCCCGATCCTGACCCTCGCCGGTGCCGCGCATGAGCGGCCGCTACGAAGCCATCGTCGTGGGCGCCGGCGCGGCCGGGCTGATGTGCGCGCTCACCGCCGGCGGCCGCGGCCTGCGCGTGCTGGTGGTCGAGCACGCCAACAAGGTCGGCAAGAAGATCCTCATGTCCGGCGGCGGGCGCTGCAACTTCACCAACACCGGCGCCGGGCCGGGCAACTACCTGTCGGCCAACCCGCACTTCTGCAAGTCGGCGCTGGCGCGTTACACGCCCTGGCACTTCATCGAGATGGTCGACCGCCACCGCATCGCCTGGCACGAGAAGGCGCCGGGGCAGCTGTTCTGCGACGTCTCCTCCAAGCTGATCGTGAAGATGCTGCTGGACGAGTGCGCCGCCGCGGGCGTGGAGATCCGCACCCACTGCGCGATCGAGCGCGTGGACGCCGGCGAGGCCGGCGGCTTCCGCGTGCGCACCGCGCAGGGCGCGTTCGCCGCGCCGGCGCTGGTGGTGGCCAGCGGCGGGCTTTCGATCCCGAGCATGGGCGCCAGCGGCTTCGGGTACGAGCTGGCGCGCCGGTTCGGCCACGCGGTGCTGCCCACGCGCGCCGGGCTGGTGCCGCTGACGCTCAGTGGCCGCCACCAGGAGCGGCTGCAGGACCTCAGCGGCGTGGCGCTGCCGGTGGAGGCGCGCTGCAACGGGCAGGCCTTCGCCGACGCCCTGCTGTTCACCCATCGTGGCGTGAGCGGTCCGGCGATCCTGCAGATTTCCTCCTACTGGCAGCCGGGCGACGAACTGCGGCTGGACCTGCTGCCCGGCCGCGACGTGCTGGAGTGGCTGTCGGCGCAGCAGAAGCAGCGCCCGGACGCCGAGCTGAAGACGGTGCTGGCCGAGGTCCTGCCGCGCCGCTTCGCGCAGCGGCTGTGCGAGGTGTGGCTGCCGAACCGGCCGATGCGCCGGTTCACCCCGCCGCAGTTGCGCGAGGCAGCCGCATTGCTGGCCGGCTGGCCGCTGGTGGCCAGCGGCACCGAGGGCTACCGCACCGCCGAGGTCACGCTCGGCGGGGTGGACACCGACGGCGTGTCCTCCTCGACCATGCAGTCGCGCCGGGTCCCCGGGCTGTACTTCGTCGGCGAAGTGCTGGACGTGACCGGCTGGCTGGGCGGCTACAACTTCCAGTGGGCCTGGGCCTCCGGGCACGCGGCGGGCATGGCGCTGGGCTAGCGTTCACCGCTCCTTGACGCGGCGCGACCGGCAATAGCCGCGGGCCGCGGGTGGCCGCGGCGGAGCGTGCGGATGCTGGACAGCCTGTTCGACCTGGGCATGCCGTGGTGGGAATTCGTGATCCGCGCCACGGCGGTGTACGTGGTGGTGCTGCTGATGGTGCGCATCACCGGCAAGCGCGCGGTGGGCCAGTTCACCCCGTTCGACATGCTGCTGATCGTGCTGCTGGGCACGGCGGTGCAGAACTCGCTGATCGGCGACGATGTCTCCCTGGTGGGTGGCCTGATCCTGGCCGCCACCCTGCTGGCGCTGAACTGGCTGGTGGGCGCGCTCACCGCGCGCCATCCCGCCGCGGACCGGTGGATCGAGGGCGAACCGGTGGTGCTGGCGCGGGACGGCCAGGTGTTCTGGCGGGTGCTGCGGCGGGAGAACGTCAGCCGCGCCGATTTCGACTCGGCCAAGCGCAGCGCCGAGTGCAGCGACGACGCGCAGATCGAGATTGCCGTGCTGGAGACCTCCGGGCAGATCACCGTGATCAAGCGCCGCGGCCCTTCGTCCTGAACGCTTAAGCGCGCGGGTGCCTCTTCACCCGCAGGCGACGCCTGGGCTGGAACGCTGCGCACAGGGTCGCCAGCGCCGCAGGGAAGCCGCCGCGGCACCAGCACGGAATCGAGGAGCCATGCAAAACGGACAGCCGCCTGCGCGGCGGACGGTGGTGGTCGACATCGAGCGCGAGCGCGAGTACTGGCGCCAGCATTACCAGGCCCTGCCGCGGGCGCGGGCGATGCGCAGCTTCGCCCGCTACTGGCAGGTGCTCTGCTCGGCCTACGACGTCTACCTCAACCACCCGCGCGCCGACGCCGACGAGGGGCTGCGGCTGTTCCTGCAGCGGGAGGGCGTGGTGGCCAGCCCGCTGACCGGGCCGGAGGCCTGCGAGGTCTTCGCGCGCGTGTGGGGGCGCATCCAGGGCATGGTGGCCGAGTAGCGCGCCGTTTCCGGCCCGCCCGCGCGCGGTTCCGTCGGCGCGGGTGCGGTTTCGTCGCATCCGGGCTTCCCGCGGCGCGGGCGGGGGCTATGCTCCGCGGCACTTCCCGAGCGTCGGTGCCCGCGTGTTCCCCAGCCTGATCCTGATCCTGCGCATCCTCGTGGCCTGGGCCGTGGCCCTGGTCCTGGCCGGCTTCGTCTGGTCCGGGCTGTTCTACGGCATGGAGCGGCCGCCGGGCTGGTTCTTCGGGCTGCTGGCGATGGGGGCGATGGTGGCCGCGCTGCTCGGCGCGCTCACCCACCTGCGGCGGGTGCGGCTGATCGCCGGCCGCCTGGACGGGGCCACCCTGACCAGCCGCCAGCAGCGCCGCATCGAGGTGCCGCTCGACGCGGACGAGGCCTTCGCCCTGGTCGCCGCCGCCGTGCGCGAGCTGCCGCGCTCGGAAGAGGTGGAGGAAGGCCGCGACAGCCTGCAGGTGCGCGCCCGGGTGCGCCGCGCCGATCCCTACGGCGGACGCCGGCCCTCGCGCTGGAACCTGCTGGCGCGCCTGGCCGTCGAGCGCAACCAGGTGCTGGCGACGGTGCAGCCCGGCGACGGCACCAGCGGCGTGACCCTGCTGTGCGAGCCGGACGCCCCGCACTGGGTGGACCTGTTCGCGCCGGACGAAGGCAGCAACTACGAGAACGCCGAGGCGCTGCTGCGCGCCATCTCCCGCCGGGTGGCCGAACGCCGCCGGGACGAGCGCGACGCCGCCCGCCGCGACGCGACCGACAACGCGCTCACCGTCGCGCGCCTGAACCTGCTGCAGGCGCAGGTGGAGCCGCACTTCCTCTACAACACCCTGGCCAACGCCCAGGTGCTGGCGCGCACCGACCCGCCGCGCGCGGAGGAAATGCTCGGCCACCTGATCCAGTACCTGCGCCGCTCGCTGCCGCGCGAGCACGACGGCCCCTTCACCCTGGGCGAGGAACTGGAACGCACCCGCGCCTACCTGGAGATCCTCAAGATCCGCATGGGCGCGCGGCTGTCGCTGCAGATCGACGTGCCCGACGCGCTCAAGGCCGTGCCGCTGCCCTCGATGATGCTGCAGACCCTGGTGGAGAACGCCATCAAGCACGGGCTGGAACCCAAGCCCGGCGGCGGCACCATCTGGATCCTGGCCCGGCGCATGGACGACCAGGTCACGGTGACGGTGGCCGACGACGGCCAGGGCTTCGGCGGCTCCAGCAGCGGCACCGGCATCGGCCTGAAGAACCTGCGCGAGCGGCTGCGCCTGACCTACGGCGGCCAGGCCGGCTTCTCGCTGGTGTCCAACTTCCCCAGCGGCGCGGCCGCGACCCTGACCCTGCCGCTGCCCGAGACCGCCCTGCCTGCCGAGGAGCGCCGCGATGTTTGAGTGCGTGATCGCCGAAGACGAGGAACTGCTGCGCACCTCGCTGCTGCTGCAGCTGCAGGAGGCCTGGCCCGGGCTGCGCGTGGTGGCCGAATGCGAGGACGGCGCCGGCGCGCTGGAGGCCATCGCCGCGCACAAGCCGGACGTGGCCTTCCTCGACATCCGCATGCCGGGCCTGACCGGCATCGAGGTCGCTGCGGCGCTGGGCGAGGTCAGCCCGCGCACCCAGGTGGTGTTCGTCACCGCCTACGACCAGTACGCCATCGACGCCTTCG
>DASRYN010000361.1:0-3696 GCA_035687185.1 Pseudoxanthomonas sp.
CCTGCAACGACGCAGGAACACGCCGATGAAGTCCTTCCCGAGCTGCCTGGTCCTGGCCGCGCTGCTGGCCGGCGCCGGCTGCACCGACCGCGAGGCCCAGCGCCAGGCCCAGGCCGCCGCCGAGGCGCAGGCCAGGGCGCAGGCCGCGACCCGCCTCCAGGGCGAATACGACCGCGCCGTGGCCGCGGGCAACTGGGAACTGGCGCGGGTGCACGGCGCGGCGTTGCTGGCCCAGTACCCGGGGACCCCGGCCGCGGCCGCGGTCGAGCCCGGCCTGGCCGAGGTGACCGCCAAGGCCGAGGCCGCGCGCGAGCAGCGCCGCCTGGCCGCGCTGTGGAACTACGCACGGGTGCCCGCAGGCAAGGGCGAGCAGCGCTCGGCGGCGATCTTCAGCACCGACCCGGTGGACACCGGTGGCGGCGCTCCGGCGCCGGTGCAGCTGGTGCTGCGCGACCACCCGGAATGGAAGCGCCACGCCTACCTGGTGCTGGAGGGGGGCGACTTCGCCTGCTACGGCGGCTGCCGGATCCGGGCCCGGTTCGACGAGGCCGCCCCGCGCGCCCTGTCGGCCTGGCGACCGGACACGGACGAGGCCATCGCCCTGTTCATCGAGGACCACCGCGGCCTGTGGCAGCGGATGCGGCAGGCGCGGCGGCTGGAGGTCGAGTTCCCGGTCAAGGCCGGCGGCACGCGCACGGCGGTGTTCGAGGTCGGCGGCCTGGACGGCAGCCAGATGCCCGGCTGGGACTGAGCGCCGCGGCGCGCCGCCGCCCGCTCAGGCCAGCGAGTAGCCGAATTGCTGCTTGAACTGCTCGTTGAACTCGGCGAAGTCGAAGCGCTGGTTCTGCGTGCCGGGGTGCTCGACCTTCAGCGCGCCCATCAGGTTGCCCATGCGGCCGATGGTCAGCCAGTCGTATCCCTTCTGGATGCCGAAGATCAGCCCGGCGCGGAAGGCGTCGCCGCAGCCGGTCGGGTCGGTGACCCGGCGCTCGTGCGCCGGCGGGACCTCGTAGGTCTTCTGCGGCGTGTGCACCAGCGCGCCCTTGGGGCCCTGGGTGGTCACGTAGGCCTTGACCCGCTGCACGATCTCGCGCTCGGTCCAGCCGGTGCGTTCCTGCAGCAGGTTGGATTCGTAGTCGTTGACGGTGACGTAGTCGGCCAGCTCGATGAAGTCGCGCAGCTCCTGGCCGTTGAACAGCGGCATCGCCTGGCCGGGGTCGAAGATGAACGGGATGCCGGCCTCGGCGAACTCGCGCGCGTTCTGCAGCATGCCCTCGCGCCCGTCCGGGCTGACGATGCCGAAGCCGACGCCCGGCACGTCGCGCACGTGGTTCTCGTGGCTGCGCATCATCGCGCCGGGGTGGAAGGCGGTGATCTGGTTGTTGTCCAGGTCGGTGGTGATGAAGGCCTGCGGGGTGAACAGCTCCTCGATCACCTTCACCCGCTCCAGGGTGATGCCCTGCTGGGTGAACCACTCGCGGTAGGGGCCGAAATCCTGGCCCACCGTGGCCATGGGCACCGGGTCGCCGCCCAGCAGCTTGAGGTTGTAGGCGATGTTGCCGGCGCAGCCCCCGAACTCGCGCCGCATCCGCGGCACCAGGAACGACACGTTCAGGATGTGCACCTTGTCCGGCAGGATGTGGTTCTTGAACTGGTCCGGGAACACCATGATGGTGTCGTAGGCGAGGGAACCACAGATCAGGGTGGACATCGGATCGGTACTCGGGGGCCCCGGTCGGGCAGGAAGCGGCAGGGCGGCGCCCCGCGCCGCGGCGCAAAGGTTACCGGCTGCGTCCCGGCGCGGCCACCCCGGCGCACCCGGGCCCGGGGCCCGGCCGGCCCGGCGCGGCGCGCGGAAAAGGCGCGATTTGCCGCGGATTTTCCTTGCCCGGTCCCGGGCGCGTTGCTAGGCTAACCGGCCTCGTTTTTGCCCAAATTTTCGCCACCGGCGCCTCCGCGCCGCGCCCCGGCCGCCCCGCGGCGCCCTCGTCACAGCCAGCCCCCAGGACCGCCCCCTCGATGTTCAAGAAGCTCCGCGGCATGTTCTCCAACGACCTGTCCATCGACCTGGGCACGGCCAACACCCTGATCTACGTGCGCGGGCAGGGCATCGTGCTGAACGAGCCGTCGGTCGTGGCCGTGCGCCAGGACCGCGCCATCGGCGGCACCCGCTCGGTCGCGGCGGTGGGCGCCGAGGCCAAGCAGATGCTCGGCCGCACGCCCGGCAACATCACCACCATCCGCCCGATGAAGGACGGCGTCATCGCCGACTTCACCTACACCGAGGCCATGCTCAAGCACTTCATCAAGAAGGTGCACAAGGCCCGGGTGCTGCGCCCGAGCCCGCGCGTGCTGGTGTGCGTGCCGGCCGGCTCGACCCAGGTCGAGCGCCGCGCGATCAAGGAATCGGCCGAGGAGGCCGGTGCGCGCGACGTCTACCTGATCGAAGAGCCGATGGCCGCGGCGATCGGCGCCGGCATGCCGGTGTCCGAGGCGCGCGGCTCGATGGTCATCGACATCGGCGGCGGCACCACCGAGGTGGCGGTTATCTCGCTCAACGGCATCGTGTACTCGGCTTCGGTACGCATCGGCGGCGACCGCTTCGACGAGGCGATCACCAACTACGTGCGCCGCAACCACGGCATGCTGATCGGCGAAGTGACCGCCGAGCGGATCAAGATGGAGCTGGGCTGCGCCTACCCGCAGGCCGAGGCCAAGGAGATGGAGATCACCGGCCGCAACCTCGCCGAGGGCGTGCCGAAGATGATCAAGATCAACTCCAACGAGGTGCTCGAGGCACTGCACGAGCCGCTGTCGGGCATCGTCTCGGCGGTCAAGCTGGCGCTGGAGCAGACCCCGCCGGAGCTGGGCGCGGACGTGGCCGAGCGCGGCATCGTGCTCACCGGCGGCGGCGCGCTGCTGCGCGACCTGGACAAGCTGATCAGCGAGGAGACCGGCCTGCACGTGCAGGTGGCCGACGATCCGCTGACCTGCGTGGCCCGCGGCGGCGGCCGCGCGCTGGAGCTGGTGGACATGCACGGCAACGAGTTCTTCGCGCCGGACTGATGCGGCCCCCCGCGCCCGCCAGGCGCGTCCCCGGGCGCGACGGTCGCCAGGCCGCCGCGCCCTCGCCATACTTGCCCCTTCGCGCCGCTCCCGACTGATCGCCGTCCGTGTCGTCCTACGCCGGTTCCCCTCCCGCTGCGCGTCCCGGCGAAACCGCCGGAACCCTGCGGCTGCTGGCGTACCTGGCGCTGGCCATCGTGCTGCTGGTGCTGGACCACCGCGGCGGCTGGCTGGCCCAGGCGCGCGAGCGGGCCAACGTGCTGGTACAGCCGGTGTGGGTGCTGGCGGGCCTGCCGGGGCGCGTCGGCGCCGCACTGAAGGACGGGCTGGCCGGGCGCGAGTCGCTGCTGCGCGAGAACCGACAGCTGCGCAACGAGCTGCTGGTGGCCAACGCGCGCCTGACCAGCCTGCGCAACGCCGCGCTGGACAACGCCCAGCTGCGCGGCCTGCTCGGCGTGGCCGAGCGCGGCGGGCTGGACGTGCAGCTGGCGCCGATCCTGGACATCGACCTGGCGCCCTCGCGGCAGCGGCTGGTGCTGGCCGCCGGCAGCCGCCAGGGCGTGCAGCCGGGGCAGGCGGTGATCGACGCCGGCGGCCTGCTGGGCCAGGTGATCGGCGTGACCCCGGCCA
>DASRYN010000362.1:0-2955 GCA_035687185.1 Pseudoxanthomonas sp.
AACCCCTTCGGCTGCCTGGCCTTCGCCCGCCTGTGCGAAACCCGGGTGGCGGACGAGATCTGCGCCAGCATCCGCGCCGAGCTGGGCCGGCGCCGTGCGCTGGCGGCCGAGGTCCTGGGGCTGGACGGCGGCGCCGCCGCGCCGCACCTGTGGCTGCCGCTGCCGCCCGGCCAGCCGGAGCGCATCCACCACCGCATGGCGGCGATGGGCGTGCTGCTCACCGAGCCGGGCGCGTGCGAGGCCGACGGCGGGCCGCCGGCCGGGCTGCGCGCCTGCCTGGGCGCGGCCGAGAGCCTGGCCGAGCTGGGCGAGGCGCTGCACGCGCTGCGCGGCGAACTGGCGCGCGCGGCCGGCGCGGCCACGCCGGCCTGGGGCGTGTGAGCCGGATCAGCCCTCGCGCGTGGCCACCCGTCCGCGCAGCGAGTTGCTCAGCGCCTGGGTGATCACCACGTCCACGAACTGGCCGACCAGGCGCGGGTGGCCGGGGAAGTTCACCGAGCGCATGTTCTCGGTCTTGCCGGTCAGCTCGTCCGGGTTCTTCTTCGACGGCCCCTCGACCAGCACCGTCTGCACGGTGCCGACCATCGCCTGCGAGATGCGTGCGGCGTTGGCGTTGATCGCCGCCTGCAGCCGCTCCAGCCGCGCGTGCTTGACCGCGTCGGGGGTGTCGTCGGCCAGGTCGGCGGCCGGGGTGCCGGGCCGGCGCGAGTAGATGAAGGAGAAGCTCTGGTCGAAGCCCACGTCCTCGATCAGCCTCATGGTCTTCTCGAAGTCGGCGTCGGTCTCGCCCGGAAAGCCGACGATGAAGTCCGAGCTGATGGAGATGTCCGGGCGCACCGCGCGCAGCTTGCGGATCTTCTGCTTGAACTCCAGCGCGGTGTAGCCGCGCTTCATCGCGCTCAGGATGCGGTCGCTGCCGGCCTGCACCGGCAGGTGCAGGTAGTTGGCCAGTTGCGGCACGTCGCGGTAGGCCTCCACCAGCGAGTCGGAGAACTCCAGCGGGTGCGAGGTGGTGAAGCGGATGCGGCCGATGCCCTCGATCTGGGCGATGGTGCGGATCAGCAGGCCCAGGTCGGCGACCTCGCCTTCGCCCATCGGCCCGCGGTAGGCGTTGACGTTCTGGCCCAGCAGGTTGATCTCGCGCACGCCCTGCGCCGCCAGCTGCGCCACCTCCACCAGCACGTCCTCGAACGGCCGGCTGACCTCGGTGCCGCGGGTGTAGGGCACCACGCAGAACGAGCAGTACTTCGAGCAGCCCTCCATGATCGAGACGAAGGCGCTGGGGCCCTCGGCCCGCGGCTCGGGCAGGCGGTCGAACTTCTCGATCTCCGGGAAGCTGATGTCCACCTGCGGCCGGTTCTGCTCGCGGCGGGCGCGGATCAGCTCCGGCAGGCGGTGCAGGGTCTGCGGGCCGAACACCAGGTCCACGTAGGGCGCGCGGCGGACGATGGCCTCGCCCTCCTGCGACGCCACGCAGCCGCCGACGCCGATGATCACCTCGCGCCCGCGCTGCTTCAGCCCCTTCCAGCGGCCGAGCTGGCTGAACACCTTCTCCTGCGCCTTCTCGCGGATGGAGCAGGTGTTGACCAGGATGACGTCGGCCTCCTCGGGGTCGTCGGTCAGCTCCAGGCCCTCGTGCTCGGCCAGCACGTCGGCCATCTTGGCCGAGTCGTACTCGTTCATCTGGCAGCCGTGGGTCTTGATGAACAGCTTGCCGCGGGGCGTGCCGGCCACGCGCGGGGCGGCGCCCGGCAGCGGGACCAGGGCGGGGGAGACGGCGGGGTCGGGCGCGATGGCGGCGTCTGGACGGACGTCCGGCGTGGCGGTCATCCCGGTCATGGCGGTTATTCCAGGCGGGCAGGGCCGCATAGTGTAGCGGCCCGCCCTGCGTGAAGGCCTAGGACCCGTTGCCGGCCCCTTTTTCCGCTGGTCGGACAAAGGCTTGGCAAGGCCGCGTGAAGCTGGGAGACTCCGCGCCCATGAAGGGGATGCCGGGGAAGCTGGGGCTGTCGGGAGTCGTGCTGCTCGTGCTGGCCGCCGCCGCGCCGGCCAGCGCCGGCACGCTGTACCGCTGCGTCGGCGCCGATGGCGTGGCCAACTACGTCAACAAGCGCATCCCCGGCAGCCAGTGCGCGGTGTTCAGCCGCTACGTGCCGGACCGCCGCGCCGCGGCCGCGAGGCCCGCGCCCGCCGCCCCGGTGCCAGCGCCCGCTCCCGCAGCCGTCCCGGCGGCCGCGAAGGCCGATGAAGCCGCCACCCCCCACCCCACCGCCACGCCGGCCGTGGCGCTGCGGGTCTCCAATGCGCCGGTGCCGCCGGGGCCGTACCGCTCCGGCGCGCCGCAGCGGCGGGTCAGCGGCCAGGTCTATTCCTACATGAAGGACGGTGTGCGCCACTTCAGCAGCCGGCCGCCGCCGCGCGGTTCCGGCGCGGCGGAGCTGCGCACCATCGCCTACAGCTTCATGGAGACCTGCTACGCCTGCGCCGTGCGCCCGGGGGTGAGCTTCGCCACGGTCAAGCTCAACACCACCGCCTACCAGGCCGAGATCGCCGCCGCGGCGCGCGAGTTCGGGGTGGACGAGGCGGTGGTGCGCGCGATCATCCACGCCGAGTCGGCGTTCAACCCGCTGGCGCTCTCGCACGTCGGCGCGCAGGGGCTGATGCAGCTGATGCCGGCCACCGCCCGCCGCTTCGGGGTGACCGACAGCTTCGACGCCGCCCAGAACATCCGCGGCGGCGTGCAGTACCTGGCCTGGCTGCTGCGCCGCTACAACGGCGACCTCACCCTGGCGGCGGCCGGCTACAACGCCGGCGAGGGCGCGGTGGACCGCTACAAGGGCGTGCCGCCCTACAGCGAGACCCAGCGCTACGTGCAGCGCGTGGGCGTGTTGGCCGAGCGCTACCGCGGCGTGCTGGCCTCGCGCTGAGGCCAGCGGCGGGGTGCGGGCCCGGCCC
>DASRYN010000363.1:0-4394 GCA_035687185.1 Pseudoxanthomonas sp.
GCTCGCCGTCCGCCGTGCCCGGCGCCTCCAGCGCCAGCCGCGCCGCCCACAGCGCGCCCGCGTCGGCGCGCGCGGCCAGCGCCACCTCCAGCGTGGCCACCGCGTCGTCGCGGTCGCCGCGCGCCTGCCACAGCGCCATCAGGCCCTGCAGCACGGCGCGGTCGTCCGGGTACGCGGGCAGCGCGCGGCGCAGATGCGCCAGCGCCGCCTCGGCGCGCCCGGCCTGCAGCGCGTACAGGCCGGCCACGCGGTGCAGCGCGGGGGTATCGGTGCCGGCCTGCTCCAGCAGCGGCGCGACCAGCTCGAAGGCCTCGTCGTTGCGGCCCTGGGCGGCGGCCACGCGCGCCAGCAGCGGCTGCAGGGCGCGCGCGTCCGGCAGCAGCCCGGCCACGCGGCGGAAGGCCTGCTCGGCGAAGGCCCAGTGCCCGCGCGCCAGGTAGGCGAAGCCCAGCGCGGACAGCAGCTGCGGGTCGTCCGGCAGGCGTTCGCTGGCGGCGGAAGCCAGCGCCAGCGCGCGCGCGGCATCGCCCTGGCGCAGCGCCAGCAGCGCCTCCACCGCGGCCAGGCGCGGATGGTCGGGATCGATGCGCGCGGCGGTGCGCGCCAGCCGGGCCGCGGCGTCCAGGTCGCCGCGCAGCAGCGCCAGCTGCGCCTGCGCCAGGTAGGCCGGCAGATGGTTGGGGTCCAGGCCCAGGGTCTCGTCCAGGGCCAGGCGGGCGGCCTCGGGCTGGCCGCTGCGCGCCAGCAGCGCGGCGCGCTCGAACTGCAGCCCGGCGTCTTCCGGCGCCAGGGCGATGGCCGCGTCCATCGCCACCAGCGCCGCGGCGGCATCGCCGGCCTGCGCCAGCACCACCGCCAGCGCACGCTGGGCCGGGGCGCTGTCGGGGGCGGCGTCGGCCCATTCGCGGGCCAGGGCCAGGGCCTGGTCGAAGGCGCCGCTGCGCAGCGCCTGGTGGATCGATTCCTGCATCGGGGTGTTCCGGGGAAAACCCGCAGTCTACCGCCGCGGCTCAGGCGGCCGGCAGGGCCGCGCACAGGCGCTCGGCCAGCCAGCGCTCGGCGAAGCCGTCGCCGGCCAGGTTCTCCATGAAGGCGCAGTGGCCGCCCCAGCGCGCCACCTCCAGGGTCGCGCCCGGCGGCAGCTGCCAGCGGCGGAAGTCCCCGTAAGGGATGACCGGGTCGTCCTCGGCCATGAGGATGTCGGCCGGCACCGGCAGCGCGGCCAGGCGGTCGCCGGCGATGGAGTAGCTGTCGAAGTAGGCGTCGATGCTGTCGAAGCCGGCGTGGCGCTGGGCCAGCCAGGCCATCAGCCCGCGCATGTCCAGCGCCAGGGTGGCCTCGTCCCACTGGTAGCGCTCGGGGAACAGCGCGCGCTTGCGCTGCAGCGAGCTGCGCCACTTGCGGCGGAAGTACCAGTCGTAGATCTGCGGCGCGCGTTCCATGCTGGCCATGGTCGTGGCCGGGTCCACCAGCGGGCAGACCGCGGCGATGCGCCGCAGCGGCAACCCGGCCACCTCCGCGCGCAGGCCCAGGCGCAGGGCGAAGTTGCCGCCCAGCGAATAGCCGGCCACGACCAGGTCGCGCACCCGCAGCAGGCGCACCATGTCGGCGGCCGCGTGCACCACCTCGTCCAGGCGGTTGGAGTGGAACAGCTCCTCGTTGAGGTGGTGGGTGTCGCCGTGGTCGCGGAAGTTGAGCCGGAACACCTCGAACCCGCAGCGCAGCAGCCGCGCCGCCGCCAGGCGCATGTAGCCGGATTCGGCGCTGCCCTCCCAGCCGTGCAGCAGCAGCGCCATCCCGCGGGGCGCCGCGCCGGGCACGCGGCTGTGCCAGCCCTGCAGGCGCGCGCCGTTGCCGCCGTCGAGGATGTGTTCGTGCGTCTGCGCGCCGGTGGCGGCCAGCGCGCGCAGCCCGCGGCGCCGGCGCAGGTGGCTGGAGCCCAGCACCGATTGCAGGTGCGGGTTGCGCAGCAGGCGTGGCGGGAGGTAGTCGGCGGCGGTCAGCATGGGCGGCGGCGTCCGTGTCCGCGGACCATTCTGCCCCGCGGCCCGACCGGCGCAAGCGCGCCGCCGCGCCTCAGCGTCCCATCACCGCCACGATGCGCTCGCGCGCCAGCTCGGCGATGCGGCGGCGGCCCTCCAGGTCGCCGGGCGGAATCGGCTCCAGGAAATGCACCTCGGCGACCCGCGCCGGCTCGCCGAGCAGGCGCAGGAAGTTGCCCAGGAAGTTCTCGCGGGGGGCGAAGGCCACCACGGTCTGCGCCGTCCCGTCCCGGCCGTAGCGCAGCGCCACCGGCTGCACCGGCACCTGCGCCTCGACCGCGGCCTGGAAGATGCGCGCGTGGAACGGCCCCACCTCCTCGCCGCCCCGGGTGCGCCCTTCCGGGAACACGCCCACCGAGCGGCCGGACTGCAGCCGCTGGCGCATCTGCACCAGCACGCCGTTGAGCGAATCGGTGCTGCCCCGCTGGTGGAAGATGGTCTGCCCGCGCGCGGCCAGCCAGCCCACCAGCGGCCAGCCGGCGATCTCGCGCTTGGCCACGAAGCCCATCATGCGCTGGCTGTGCAGCGCCTCGATGTCGATCCAGCTCACGTGGTTGGCCACGAACAACGTCGCTCCCGGCAGCGGCGTGCCGAAGCGGCGCAGGCGGAAGCCGAAGATGCGCATCAGCCCGGCCGACCACGCGCGCACCGCGCGGTCGCCCAGCGTCTCCGGCCCCCACGGGATGCGCGCGAGCACCGGCACCAGGCACAGCAGGGTCAGCGGCAACGGCAGCAGCAGGTGCAGCAGCAGCAGGGGGACGCGGTAGAGGTAGCGGAGGCTGCGCGCCGGTCCGCCGGAGCGGGCGCGCTGGGAGGCGTGGTCCATAGGAGGCGCACGATACCGGATGGATGCGGGCGTGCGCATCCGCACGGGTCAGGCCACCGGCACCACCGCCAGGGTCAGGCGCGAGACGCACACCGCCCGGCCGCGCGCGTCCTCGATGCGGATGTCCCAGACCTGGGTGGTCCGGCCGACGTGCAGCGCCCGCGCGGTGCCGGTGACCACGCCCTCGCGCACCGCGCGCAGGTGGTTGGCGTTGATCTCCAGGCCCACGGCCATCTGCTGCCGCGTGTCCAGGCACAGGTTGCCGGCGCTGCTGCCCAGCGTCTCGGCCAGCACCACCGAGGCGCCGCCGTGCAGCAGGCCGTACGGCTGCCGCGTGCGCGGCTCCACCGGCATGGTGGCCTGCAGCCAGTCCTCGCCGGCGGCGGTGAAGACGATGCCCAGGTGCTCGATCAGCGTGCCGCGGCCGAGGCGGTTGAGTTCGTCCAGGGAGACGGGAGCGGGGAAGACCATGGCGGGATTCGGGCGAGAGGTCAGAGGATGGGCACCAGGCCGGCGCCGAAGGCGGTGAGCATGCGCGTGAACAGCGTGCGCGGCCCGAGGCTGACCTCCGGGAAGTCGCCCACCGGCTCGTAGCAGCGGTGGAAGTCCGGGTGGCGGCGCGGCAGCGGCCGCGGGCAGCCCGGGCCGGGACGGAAGGCGTAGTTGGTGGCGTAGCGCCACGGCCACAGGTCGAGGACGGGCGACTTCTCCAGCACCTTGCCCATGCTGTAGTTCAGGCCCGAGAACACCGGCGGCTTCTCCCGCGGCGCCACCGCCCACGCGTTGGCCGGCGCGATGTCGCGCTCGATGCTGGCCGCCAGCGCCGCGGCGAAGGCCGGGTCCTCGATCACCACCACCGCCTCGGTGTTGTAGGTCTCGCTGCGCGGATCGAAGTTGTGGGTGCCGATCACGCCGATGCGGCGGTCGATCACCAGCGACTTGGCGTGCAGGCCCATGCGCGGGCCGCTGCCGGTGACCGGCACCGGGCGGTTGGCCGGCGGCGCGGTGCGCAGCAGCGAGGGCCGGGTCTCGGTGCGCAGCTTGTCGCGCACCTGCCGGCGCGCGCCGCCGCGGCTGCCGCCCACGCTGCCGCCGGGCAGCTCGCTGCGCGGCACGGTGGGCGTGGCATCCTCCGCGCCCGGCTGCCAGGCGCCCAGCGCCGGGTCCACCGGCGGATCGCCGGGGAAGGGCCTGTACTCGTAGATGTCGAAACCCAGCTCGCGCACGTTGCGGCGCTTGTACTTGTAGCTGAGCGCGTAGACGATCGGGTTGTCGGTGGCCGCCAGGCTGTTGGTCGACACCACCACGCGCGGCGGCTGCGGCCGCGCGCGCAACCCGCGGAACACGTCCAGCGCGTGGTCCGACAGCACCAGGTAGGGCGTCTGCAGCAGCACCTCGTGGCGGGCGTCGGCCAGCAGCCCGGCCAGCCCCGAGGCACCGGGCCCGTCCAGGTCGGCGCCCTGGTGGTGCTTGTCGGGCAGGTCGGCCAGGTAGGCCACCTCGCCCACCGGCATGGCGCGCCCGGC
>DASRYN010000364.1:0-2065 GCA_035687185.1 Pseudoxanthomonas sp.
AGGCGCTGATCACGTGGCCGACCTGCGGCTCGGTGACGCCCAGCGAGGCGACCATGTTGGGCATCAGCCCCATGCTGGCGAACTCGCTGGTGCCGATGGCGAAACCGCCCAGCGTCAGGGCGGCCATCGCCAGGGCGTAGCGGCGCGGCGGGGGAAGGGCGGCGGCGGGCGCGCCGGAAAGGGAAGGCATCGACATGCCGCCATTTTGCTGCATTGCAGCACGAAGCGGAAGCCACGGCCGCGGCACGCCGCGTTCCGCGCCGTGCTCCACGCCGGCCGATTCCGGCGCCTGCTACGCTGCCTGGCCGTCGCCGGCGACCTGCCGCATCACGACGGGCGCGCCGGTGCGCCGACCGCGCCCGGCCCACCGCGCAGCCCTGCCGCCCATGCATTCCCCCGCCATCCTCCACGAGCCCCGGCCAATGCCCCGCCCCCCGTCCGCGGGTACCCCGGCCGGAGGGCCACACCTGCCTGCCGGCGCGCGCGCGCCGTCCCGCACCGGCCTATGTCCCGCCTCCCCGCACCGCACCGCGCCGCGCGGCCTTTCCCACCACCGCGGCGGCCTTCGCCGCGGTCGTGCCCGCCCGCGCCCGCGGCGGCTTTCCGGTCGCGGCGCCGCGAGCCGGCCCTGCGGCCTCCCCATGCAGGTACAGCTTCTGGCAGCGCTCGCAGAAAAACGCGCGCCGCTGCGCGCGCCCGAGCCGGGCGCGGAACGCCAGCCGCTGTCCGTCGCGCGGGCACACGGTGCGCGCGTGCACCTGCCAGTGCTGGCGCAGCACGTAGGCCTTCTTCCAGCGCAGGAAGTCGAAGCTGTACTCGCGTGCCTGCTTCACCAGTTCGCCGAGCTTGCGCGCCGGCAGCGCGCCCACCCGGCTTTCGGGATGCACGCGGATGCGGTGCAGCACCTCGTTCTTGATGATGTTGCCCACGCCGGCGAACACGTCCTGGTCCAGCAGCACGTCGGCCGCCAGCGCCTCCGGCCGCGCGCGCAGCTTGCGCCGGGCGGCGGCCGGGTCCCAGGCGTCGCTCATCACGTCCGCGCTCCAGTCGTACACGGCATCCAGCGGGCCTTCGATGAAGCGCACCGAGCAGGCGTAGAAGTTCAGCTCGCCGCCGCCCTCGAACTCCAGCGCCAGCCGCGGTGCCGCCTCGCGCCGCTCGTCCACGCGCCAGCTGCCGAACAGCATGAAGTGGATGCGCAGGCTGAAGCCGTCGAACTCCAT
This sequence comes from Pseudoxanthomonas sp., assembly GCA_035687185.1. Taxonomy (GTDB): domain Bacteria; phylum Pseudomonadota; class Gammaproteobacteria; order Xanthomonadales; family Xanthomonadaceae; genus Pseudoxanthomonas. The sequence continues at coordinate 1,224 of DASRYN010000364.1, forward strand.
GAGGAAGTGCTTGCCCCAGCTGCGCAGCGCGCGCAGGCGCTGCCCGGCCAGGCGCTGGATCGGCTCGCGGCTGTTGCCGCCCACGCGCGCGATGCGCCGCCCGGCGAAACGGGCCGCTTCCTCCCGCAGGATGACGATGGACGGTCCTTCCGGCACCGCCGCAGTATCGGCCGCGGCGGTGAGCGCGCCGTCAACCGCGCCGCGCGGCGTGCGGGAGGCGCGCTGTGAACTACCTGGCCCACCTCTACCTGGCGCGGCAGAGCCCGGCGGCGATGCTCGGCGCGCTGCTGGGCGATTTCGTCTTCGGCCTGGCGGCGCTGGACGCGTGGGAGCCGGAGGTGCGGCGCGAGATCCTGCTGCACCGGCGCATCGACCGCTACACCGACACGCACCCGCAGGTGGCCGCCGCGCGGGCGATGTTCGGCGAGGGCCGCCGGCGCTACGCCGGCATCGCCCTGGACGTGTATTACGACCACCTGCTGGCGCGCGACTGGGCGCGCCACTGCGAAGTGCCGCTGCACGACTTCGCCGCGGCGTTCTACCGCTACCTGCTGCAGCGCCTGGATGCGCTGCCGCCGCGGCTGCGCGCGATCGCGCCGCGCATCGCCGCGCACGACTGGCTGGGCTCGTACCGCGAGCGCGCCAGCGTGGACCTGGCGGTGACCCGCATCGCCACGCGCCTGTCGCGCAACGGCGAGCGCCTGGTGCAATGCCTGGACGACCTGCGCGCGCACGAGGGGGACATCGCCGCGGGCTTCCAGGCGTTCTTCCCGCAGCTGGTCGCCTTCGCCGCCGCCGAGCGCCCGCGGCTGGACCTGCGGCGAGGCGATGACGGCGCCTTG
>DASRYN010000365.1:0-4484 GCA_035687185.1 Pseudoxanthomonas sp.
CGCCTCATGCGCGGTATTCGTCCTTCCACGCGCGCAATCCGGCGAACACCTCCACTGCGTCCGCGGGAGTGCGTCCGAGCCTGCGCGCCACGGCCGCGCGCACGGCGGGCACGTCGCAGCGCAGGAAGGGGTTGCAGGCGCGCTCGTCCCCGATCGTGGCCGGCAGCGTCGGCTGGCCGGCGCGGCGCTGCGCGGCGGCCTGCTCCCGTCGCCGCGCGAGGGCAGCGTTGTCCGGTTCCACCGCCAGCGCGAACGCGGCGTTGGAGAGCGTGTACTCGTGCCCACAGCAGACGCGGGTGGTCCCGGGCAGCGCGGCCATGCGCGCCAGCGAGGCGTGCATCTGCCCGGCGGTGCCCTCGAACATGCGCCCGCAGCCCAGGCTGAACAGGGCGTCGCCGCAGAACAGCACGTCGTCCACGCGGTAGGCGATGTGGCTGCGGGTGTGGCCGGGCACGGCCAGCACCTCGACCTGGCGGCCGCCCAGTTCCAGGCGCGCCCCGTCGCCCACCCGCTCGCAGTCCAGCACGATGCGTGCGTCGTCGGGGGCGAACACCGGCAGGCCCGGCCAGCGCTCCTGCAGGGCAGCTACGCCGCCGCAGTGGTCGGGATGGTGGTGGGTCACCAGCACCGCGGCCGGCGCCAGCCCCTGCGCCGCGGCGGCCAGTACCGGCGCGGCGTCACCGGGGTCGACGACGAGCGCCCCCTGGTCCCCGTCGAGGACCCAGACGTAGTTGTCCTCGAATGCGGGCAGCGCGCTCAGTCGCATAGAATCGCGACCATGCCCGTCACCGCGTCCAGCCGTCAACCCGGCGCCTCGATCTGGTTCAGCGGGCAGGAAGGGCAGTGGTTGCTGGCCGAGGAGCGGCGCTGGCTGGCCGGCCAGCTGGCCGCGCGACCGGCGCGGCCCTGGCTGTGGCTGTCCCCGGTCGCGGCCGGGGACTGGCGGCCCCCTTCGTCCCGCGGCCTGCTGCTGTACCAGGACGGGGCCGACTACGCCGGCAGCGTGCGCTGCGGCCTGCCGCTGCCCCTGCCCAGCGATTGCGTGGGGGACGTGGTGCTGCAGCATCCCCCGGCTGGCCGGCTCGACGCGCTGCTGGACGAGAGCCTGCGCGTGCTGGTCGACGGTGGCCGCCTGTGGGTGTGCGCGTTCACGCCGTGGAGCCCGTACCGCCTGCGTGGCGGCGGGGCGCCCTGGCTGGTGCCGTCTCCCGGCCTCTGGCGCCGGCGCCTGCGCGCGCTGGGCCTGCAGGACCTGGGCCCGCCCCGGTTCGTCGGCCCCCGCTGGCGGATGCGTCCGCCGGGCGAGGACGAGGGCCATGGCGCGTCGCTGCGCGCCGCGTGCGTGATCCTGGCCGAGAAGCGCGTGGCCGCGCCCGTGGCCCCGGCCCCGCTGCGCTGGCGGCGGGGCACGGCGCCGGCGGCATGAATCCATTGGAGCCAATGAAGAACATCCAGATCCACACCGACGGCGCGTGCCTCGGCAACCCGGGGCCCGGCGGCTGGGCCGCGCTGCTGCGCTACAACGGCCACGAGCGCGAGCTTGCCGGTGGCGAGCCGGACACGACCAACAACCGCATGGAACTGACCGCGGCGATCATGGCCCTGGAGGCGCTGCGCGAGCCCTGCGCCGTGGTCCTGCACACCGACTCGCAATACGTGCGCCGCGGCATCACCGAGTGGCTGCCCGGCTGGGTCCGGCGCCAGTGGAAGAACGCCGCCGGCGACCCGGTGAAGAACCGCGACCTGTGGGAGCGCCTGCACGCGGCCTGTGCCCGCCACCGCATCGACTGGCGCTGGGTGCGCGGCCATTCCGGCGACCCGGACAACGAACGGGTCGACGTGCTGGCGCGCACCGCGGCGCAGCGGGTGCGCGAGCTGGGCAGGGTAGACTAGCGGCCGCATGCGCCAGATCGTCCTCGATACCGAAACCACCGGCCTGTCCTGGGAAAAGGGCAACCGCATCGTCGAGATCGGCTGCGTGGAACTGCTGGAGCGGCGGCCGACCGGCCGCCACTTCCACCGCTACCTGCACCCGGACCGCGAATTCGAGGCCGGGGCGCAGGAGGTCACCGGCCTGACCCTGGAGTTCCTGGCCGACAAGCCGCGCTTCGCCGAGATCGCCGACGAGTTCCTCGCCTTCATCGACGGCGCCGAACTGGTGATCCACAACGCCGCCTTCGACGTGGGCTTCCTCGACTACGAGCTGTCGCTGCTGGGGCCCCACTACGGCCGCATCGCCGACCGCTGCCGGATCGAGGACTCGCTGCTGCTGGCAAGGCAGCGTTTCCCCGGGCAGCGCAACTCGCTGGACGCGCTGTGCAAGCGCCTGGGCGTGGACAACGCGCACCGCCAGCTGCACGGCGCGCTGCTCGACGCGCAGCTGCTGTGCGAGGTGTACCTGGGCCTGACCTCGGGCCAGGAGGAGATCGGCTTTGCCGAGCCGGAGCGCGCGGTCGCGGCGCCGTCGGCGACGGCGCGCTTCGAGCCGGTGGCCGGCGAGCGGCCGCGCATCGTGGCCGCGGACGCCGAGGCCGACGCGCACCGGCGGCGGCTGGAGACGCTGCGCAAGAAGGCCGGCCGCGCGCTGTGGGACGCGCTGGAGCCGCTGCCCGAACCGGCGCCGGCCGAGGCGCTGCCGGCCTGAGCACGCCCGTCGCGGCTACTGGCAGCGCACCAGCACCGCGGTGACGTTGTCCGAACCACCGCCGTCCAGCGCCGCGGCCACCAGCATGTCCACGCATTCCTGCGCGCTGCAGTCCAGCTGGCCGAGGACTTCGGCGATGCGGCGGTCGTCCACTTCCTCGGTCAGGCCGTCGCTGCACAGCAGCAGCTGCATCCCCGGGCGCAGTTCGCCGCTGGTGGTGGACACGTTCAGGTGGGCGGGGTCGGTCACCCCCAGCGCCTGGGTGACGACGTTGCGCTGCGGGTGGGAACGCGCCTGTTCGGGGGTGAGGCTGCCCTGCGCGACCAGGTCCTGCACGTAGCTGTGGTCCTGGCTGAGCTGGGCCAGGGCGCCGTCGCGCCAGAGGTAGGCGCGGCTGTCGCCGACCCAGGCCACCTCGTAGCGCGGCCCGCGCACGCACGCGGCGACCACGGTGGTGCCCATGGGCAGGGCGTCGTTGCGGCGGCGCGAGGCGCGGATGATTTCCTCGTCGGCCACCAGGATGGCCTGCGCCAGCGCCCGGCCCCCGCGCACCTCGCGGACGATGGCCTCGCGCGCCAGGGCGCTGGCCACCTCGCCGCAGGCATGCCCGCCCATCCCGTCGGCCACCAGCCACAGGCCCAGCTCGCTGTCCCCGTAGTAGGTGTCCTCGTTCAGCGCGCGGCGCAGCCCCACGTGGGTCAGGTGTCCGAATTCGATCATGGGTCCGTGGCGGCTTCGCTCGTACGGCAGGATAAACGCAATCCGGGCCCGGCCAGGGCCAGCCGGCGGCGTGGGGGGGCGGGGCCGAAACGAAGAAAGACGGGCGCGGGCCCGTCTTTCGTGATGCTGGCGGAAAGGGTGGGATTCGAACCCACGGTACCGGAGACCGGTACACCGGATTTCGAATCCGGCGCATTCGACCACTCTGCCACCTTTCCGCGGCCCCGGCGGCGTGGTCGGGCCGCGGGGGCCGCAATCATACGGAACCGGCCGGCGGGGCACAACTCGGCGGCGCGCGCCGGGTCAGCGTCCGGTACACGCGCCATGGCCTAGACTGGGCGCCCTTTCACGAGCCGTGCCGCCCCATGTCCGAGATCCTGGTCCCCGTCTCCTTCGGCGAACTGCTGGACAAGATCGCGATCCTGCAGATCAAGTCCGAGCGCATGAGCGACCCGGCCAAGCTGGCCAACGTGCGCCGCGAGCTGGAAGCACTGGAGCGGACCTGGATGGCGCACCCGGCGGCCGGCCAGGACATCGTGCGCCTGCGCGCGGAGCTGAAGGCCGTCAACGAGCGGCTGTGGGTGATCGAGGACGACATCCGCCTGAAGGAGAAGGCGCAGGAGTTCGACGAGGAGTTCATCCGCCTGGCGCGCAGCGTCTACTTCGAGAACGACGAGCGCGCGCGGGTGAAGAAGGAGATCAACCTGGCGCTGGGTTCCGCCTACGTCGAGGAGAAGTCCTACCAGGACTACCGCGGCGGCCCGGCGCCCTGACCGGGGCCCGGCGCGCGCTGGACCCGTTCCAGCGCGCGGATCCGCACCAGGTGCCGCACCATGCGCAGCGCCGGGCCGTGCGGCAGCGCCACGCCGTAGCCCTGGTGCAGGCGCTCGACGTCCCCCGGGCGGCCGGCGCCGATGGCGCCCAGCTGGGCCACCACCAGGGCCTGTTCCTGCACCTGCATCGGCAGCGCCTGCGGCAACAGCAGCAGCGCCTCGCCCGCCGCGTGCATGGCATGCGGGTCGCGCGCGGCCGCGGCGGCGTACAGGTCGAGCATGGCGCGCACCGGCTCGGGTTGCACGGCCGGGTCGATCCAGGCCGGATCGATCCACACGCCGCGCAG
>DASRYN010000366.1:0-12250 GCA_035687185.1 Pseudoxanthomonas sp.
ACTGGACGAGGGCGGCGTGCGCCCGCCGCCGCCGGTGCCCGGCCTGCCGCAGGGCCTGATCACCGCGCTGGCGGCGATCGACGGGGCGCTGTGGATCGGGTCGGTGGAGGGCGCCAGCGTGCTGCGCGGCGATCGCGTCGAACGCCTGCCGCTGGAGGCGCTGGCCGACGCGCGCACCGTGTTCGGCTTCCAGGCGGTGGGTCGGGACGTGTGGATCGCCACCGACCGCGGCCTGTACCGCTACCGCGACGGCGCGCTGGCGCGCGTGGGCCTGGAGCAGGGCATGCCGGTGGACACCGTGTTCCAGCTGGTGCCCGACCGCCTGGGCAATGCCTGGATCACCAGCAACCGCGGCATCCTGCGCGTGCCGCTGCCGGCGCTGCAGGCCGCCGCCGACGGCCGCGGCCTGCCGCTGCGCGTGGAGCGCTACACCGAGACCGACGGCCTGCCCAGCGCGCAGGCCAACGGCAGCTCGGCGCCGTCGGCGATCCTGCGCCGCGACGGCACCCTGTGGGTGGCCACCGCCGGCGGCGTGGCCGCGGTCGATCCGGCGAGGCTGCAGCGCTACCTGCGGCGACCCACGCCGCCGGCGGTGATCGAGGGCGTGCAGGTGGGGGGGCGCGACTTCCCCTGGCGCAGCCGCGACGCGGTGCCCGGCGGCACCCGCGTCACCGTGGCCTATGCGGGCCTGAGCTACCTGCTGCCGGAACGGATCGGCTACCGCACGCGGCTGGCGGGGCTGGACGATGGCTGGGTCGAGCGCGGGCAGCAGCGCCACGTCGAATTCATCGGCCTGCCGCCCGGGCGCTACGAGCTGCAGGTGCAGGCCGCGCACCCCGGCGGCGGCTGGAGCGCCGCGCCGGCGTCGTGGGCGTTCGAGGTGCAGCCGCTGTGGTGGCAGCGCGACGACGTGCGAATCCTGGCCGTGCTGGCGCTGCTGGGCGGCCTGTTCGCGCTGTACCGCTACATGATCCATCGCTACCGCGCCGCGAACCTGCGCCTGGCGCGGCTGGTGGACGCGCGCACCGCCGACCTGCAGCAACAGGCCGAGCGGCTGCTGGCGGTGGACCGCGAACGCGGCGAACTGCTCGAGCGCCTGCGCGAGCAGGCCGAGGCCTACGGCCGCCAGGCGCGCGAGGACGCGCTGACCGGGCTGCCCAACCGCCGCCATTTCGACGAGGCGCTGGCCCGCGACTTCGCGCTGGCGCGCCGCGGCGGGCACCCGCTGTCGCTGGCGCTGCTGGACATCGACCACTTCAAGCGCATCAACGACACCTGCTCGCACGCGGTCGGCGATGCGGTGCTCAAGGAGCTGGCGCGGCGGCTGGCGCGCGAATGCCGCGCCTCGGACCTGCTGGCCCGGCTCGGCGGCGAGGAGTTCGCGCTGCTGCTGCCCGACACCTCGCTGGAGGAGGCGCAGGCGGTGTGCGAGCGCCTGCACGCGCGCTGCAGCGGGCTGGGCGGCTGGGCCGGCGCCGAAGGGCTGCGGGTGACCTTCAGCCTGGGCGTGAGCACGTGCCGTGCGGACGACACGCCGGAGGACCTGCTGCGTCGCGCGGACGCGGCGCTGTACCGGGCCAAGCGCGAGGGCCGCGACCGGGTGCGCACCGGCTGAGCCGGCGGCCGCGCGGGCTCACGCCGGCGGCGCGGACCAGGCGTTGGCGATCCGGCAGAACAGCCGCGCGGTCTGCTCAGCGTCGTAGACCGCCGAATGCGCCTCGGCCGCGTTCCACTCCAGGCCGGCGGCCTGCATGGCGCGGGCCAGCACCGTCTGGCCGTAGGCGATGCCGGCCAGGGTCACGGTGTCGAACACGCTGAAGGGGTGGAACGGGTTGCGCTTGTGGCCGCTGCGGGCCACCGCGGCGTTGAGGAAGTTCAGGTCGAAGTGGGCGTTGTGCCCGACGAGGATGGCGCGCTGGCAGCCATGCCGGCGCACCGCGGCGCGCACGTGGTTGAAGACGTAGCCCAGCGCTTCGCGCTCGGGCTTGGCGAGCCGGAACGGGTGGTCCAGGTCGATGCCGGTGATCTCCAGCGACTTGGGGTCGATCTCGGTGCCGGGGGCGGGGATGAAGTGCGCGCTGGCGGTCTGCCCGGGAACGAACAGGCCCTGCGCGTCGAGCTCGATCGGCACCGCTGCCATTTCCAGCAGCGCGTGCCGGTTCCAGTCGAAGCCACCGGTCTCCACGTCGACCACGACGGGGAGGAAGCCGCGGAAGCGACGCGCCATCGCGCCGGACGCGGCGGCGGGTGCGTCGTGGCCGGGTTCGGTTTCCAGGTCGGTTTCGCTCATGCGCACAGGTTAGCAGAGCAGGGTGACGGGCCTTCCGCGTCGCGTCCGCGGCGGAACGTGCGAAGGCATGGCCTGGGCTGCGCGGCGCCGGCGTCGCCAGCCACCGCAGGCATCGCGCGCCGGTCCAGGCCGCCGCGTGGCATGGGGCGCTACGGGCGCCGCGTTCCGAGGATGGTGCCCTCCTCGCGCATGCGCGCGAGCATCGCCGCGCCCTCGGCGAGGAAGCCGGCGTCGGCCGCGGTGCCGGCTTCGGCGGCCAGCGCATGCAGGAGGGCGCGCCCGCTGCGTCCGCCCTCGCCGAGCAGCTCCAGCAGGCGGAAGACCAGCGGGGAGAGGGCGGCGAAGCGCACGTCGCCGCCGGGGTCGCGCCGCACCAGCAGCAGGGTCGGCGCCGCCGGCGGCCGTTCCGGCCTGCAGTCCGGCCCGATGCGGTGCACCGGCCAGCGGTAGGCGAGGGCGCGCGCGTGGGGCGAGGGCACGGGTTCGCCGTCGAGCAGGTCGCCGTGCGGCTCGTGCGGCGGCAGCGGGCTGCCGTCGATGCGCACCGCCAGTTCGATCCACTCGTAGTGCGCCAGCTCCGGCAGCCACGGCGACGCGTCGCCGCCCCCGCGCCCGTCGAGGAAGCGCACGAACTCGCGGCCCAGCTCCGGGAACAGCGGGGTGCGGCTGCGGTGCCCGGCGTAGAAGCGCCGCACCAGCGCCGTCCACGCCTCCTCGCCCAGGGTGCGCCGGATCACCGGGAAGTTGCCGGCCAGCAGCCCGGCGATGTTGTTGAAGAACAGCTCGCGGTACACCGCCATGCGCCGCGGCTCCACGCCGGGCGGCGGCGGGTGTGCCTCCGGGTCGCGCAGGTGCGCGGCGAAGGCGAACTGCTGCCGGCGCAGCTCAGCCATGGGCGGCAGCCCGTGCCGCGGGCGCCGCCGCGCGCTGCAGGGCGCGGATGCGCGCCACCTCTTCCAGCAGCGCGGGCAGCGGCGGCAGGTTGAAGTCGCGCTCCAGCAGCGTGGGGCGCACGCCGTGCAGGCGGTAGGCCTCGGCCAGCAGCGTCCACACGTCGTCCTTCACCGGGGCGCCGTGGGTGTCGATCTTCAGGTCCGGGGCTTCGTCGTAGTGGCCGGCGACGTGGTAGGAGGCCACGCGCGCGGACGGCATCGCCGCCAGGAAGGCGCGCGCGTCGTAGCCGTGGTTGACGGCGTTGACGTAGACGTTGTTGACGTCCAGCAGCAGGTCGCAGTCGGCCTCGTCCAGCACCGCGCGCACGAACGCGGCCTCGTCCATGGCCTGCCACGGCGCGGCGTAGTAGGAGACGTTCTCCACCGCGATGCGCCGCCCGAGGACGTCCTGCACCCGGCGGATGCGCGCGGCCACGTGGCGCACCGCCTCCTCGGTGAACGGAAGCGGCATCAGGTCGTACAGGTGCCCGTCGTCGGTGCAGAAGCTCAGGTGCTCGCTGTACAGCGCCACCCGGTGCCGGTCGAGGAAGCGGCGGGTTTTCGCCAGGAAGGTCTCGTCCAGCGGCTCCATCCCGCCCAGCGACAGCGACAGCCCGTGGCAGGTCAGCGGGTGCCGCGCCGACAGTTCGGCGAGGGCCTCGCCCAGGCGGCCGCCGACGCCGATCCAGTTGTCCGGCGCGCACTCCAGGAAGTCGAAGGCGCCGTCGGGCGCGGCGCGCAGCGGGTCCAGCAGCGCGCGCCGCAGCCCGAGTCCGGCGCTGGCGTCGGCGAGGTCCATGGGCGTTGCCGCGGAGGACGCCGGGACCGCGCGGCGGGCGCGGGCCCCGGCTGGCCGGCCTAGGCCACGCCCCCGCACTTGCCTTCGCCGCACTTGCCCTCGCCGCATTTGCCTTCCCCGGCCTGCTTGGCGCCGGCCTCCCCCGGCTTGCCGGCATGGGCGCCGCAGCCGCCCTCGGCGGGCGTGGCGGCGTGGTAGGCCTTCATCTCGGCGGTGTCGACGTAGCCGTCGCCATTGGCGTCGGCCTTGCCGAAGGCACCGGCCTCCTCGGGCCAGGCGGCGGCGAATTCCTGCGGCGAGACGCGGCCGTCCTTGTCGGTGTCGGGGATGCCGACGCCGCACTTGCCTTCGCCGCAGCGGCCTTCGCCGGCCTTGGCCGCCTCGCCGGCGGCCAGCAGGTAGCCCTGGGCCAGGGGTTCCATGGTGAAGGCGCTGCCGCTCAGGGCCAGGCCGGCCAGGGCGGTGCCCAGGGCGACGGCGGCGGGCTTGTGCTTGGACATGGTGTTCTCCGGGAAAGGGGCGCGGGCGGCGCGCCGGCCGGTGGGGACGGCCAGTCTAACCCCGGAGCGCCAGCGGCGCGTGGCCGCGCTCAGTCCCCGGTGGCGGTGCTGGTGTCGTCCTGCTTCTCGCGCGGCGGCAGCGGCTGCTCGCCGTGGATCAGGAACCACACGTTCTCGGCGATGTTGGTGGCGTGGTCGCCGATGCGCTCCAGGTTCTTGGCCATGAACAGCAGGTGCGTGCACGGGGTGATGTTGCGCGGGTCCTCCATCATGTAGGTGAGGAGCTCGCGGAACAGCGCGGTGTACTGCCGGTCCAACTGGGCGTCGTTGTCGCGCACGCGCAGGGCCAGGGCCTCGTCGTTGTCGTGGTAGGCCTGCAGGGCCTGGCGCACCTGGCTGGCTGCCAGCGCGCCGAGCGCGCGCAGACCGGAGGTGTGCGGCATGGGCGGCGCGGCGTTGAGCGCGATGGAGCGCTTGGCCACGTTGGCGGCGTAGTCGCCGATGCGTTCGATGTCGGCGGGGATGCGCAGGCCGGCGAGGAGTTCGCGCAGGTCGCGCGCCATCGGGCCGCGCAGCGCCAGCAGCATCACGTCGTGGCTGATGCGGCGCTCGGCCGCGTCGATGGACTCGTCGTTGGCCACGATGCGCCGCGCGGCGCTGTCGTCGCGGCGATCCACCACGTCCAGCGCCGCCTCCAGCTGCGCCACGGCGGTCAGGCCCATGCGCACGATCTCCTCGACGAGGTGGCGCTGCTCCTCGTCGTAGCTCTTGACGATGTGTTCGTGGGGCTGGGTGCTCATGGCGGCGGCGGGCTGGGAAAGGGGAGTCGGGGTCCGGACGGGGGGCGGGCGGCGGGCGCCTCAGCCGAAGCGGCCGGTGATGTAGTCCTCGGTCTGCTGCTTCGAGGGGCTGGAGAAGATCACCTGGGTGCGGTCGTGCTCGATCAGGTCGCCCAGGTACATGAAGGCGGTGTAATCGGACACCCGCGCGGCCTGCTGCATGTTGTGGGTGACGATGACGATGGTGTAGTCGCGCTTGAGCTCCTCGACCAGCTGTTCGATGCGGCTGGTGGAGATCGGGTCCAGCGCCGAGGTCGGCTCGTCCAGCAGCAGCACGTCCGGGCGCAGGGCCACCGCGCGGGCGATGCACAGGCGCTGCTGCTGGCCGCCGGACAGGCCCAGCGCGCTCTGGCCCAGCTTGTCCTTGACCTCGTCCCACAGCGCACCCTGGCGCAGCGCCTGCTCCACGCGGTCGTCCATCTCCGCGCGCGAGAGCCGCTCGTGGTGGCGGATGCCGTAGGCCACGTTCTCGTAGATGGTCATCGGGAACGGCACCGGCTTCTGGAACACCATGCCGACCTTGCTGCGCAGCCGGTTCATCGGATACTTGGGCGAGAGGATGTTCTCGCCGTCCAGCAGCACCTCGCCGCGCGCCTCCAGCTTCGGGTACAGGGCGTAGATGCGGTTGAAGATGCGCAGCAGCGTGGACTTGCCGCAGCCGGACGGGCCGATCAGCGCGGTCACGCGCTTCTCGGGGATGTCCAGGTTGATGTTCTTCAGCGCGTGGAACCGGTCGTAGTAGAAGTCCAGGCCGCGGGCGGCCAACTTCACCGGGGCCGGGGCGAGGCTGGCGTCCGCGCCGGCGTGGCCGACGGCGATGCGCTGCATGGGCGCGGCGGAGTGGAGGTCGTTCATGGCCGGGTTCCGGGAAAGGTCAGTCATGGGTGATCTTGTTGCGCAACAGCAGCGCGCGCGCGGCCAGGCTGACCAGCAGCACGAACACGGTGAGCACCAGCGCGCCGGCCCAGGCCAGCACCTGCCAGGATTCGTACGGGCTGCCGGCGAACTGGTTCATCACCACGGGCACCGAGGCCATCGGCTGGAAGATGTCGCTGTTCCAGTACTGGTTGCCGAAGGCGGTGAACAGCAGCGGCGCGGTCTCGCCGGAGATACGCGCCAGCGCGAGCAGCACGCCGGTCACGATGCCGGCCGAGGCGCTGCGGTAGAGCACCTGCACGATCACCTTCCACTGCGGGATGCCGAGCGACAGCGCCGCCTCGCGCATCTGCACCGGCACCAGGCGCAGCATCTCGTCGGTGGTGCGCACCACCACCGGCAGCACGATGAAGGCCAGTGCCAGCGCGCCGGCGAAGGCGGAGAAGTTGCCGCCGGTCTGCATCACGTACAGGGTGTAGACGAACAGGCCCAGAACAATCGACGGCGCCGAGAGCAGGATGTCGTTGACGAAGCGCACCACCGTGCCGGCCTTGCGCGCGTTGCCGTACTCGGCCAGCCAGGTGCCGGCGGCCACGCCCAGCGGCGTGCCGATCAGGATGGCCAGCGCGCACATCACCGCGCTGCCGAAGAAGGCGTTGGCCAGGCCGCCGTCCTGCATCGGCGGCGGGGTGGTCCGGGTGAACAGGTCCCAGTCGATGCCGGCGATGCCCTTGGCCACCAGCGTCCACAGGATCCAGCCCAGGAAGAACAGGCCGAACAGCGCGGTGGCGCAGGACAGCAGCAGGGCCAGCGCGTTCACCACGCGGCGGCGGGCGTAGAGGCGGTCGGCGGCGGACATCAGTTGCCCTCCCGGCGCGAGAGCCGCATCAGCATCAGGCGCGCCACGGCCAGCACCACGAAGGTGACGATGAACAGGACGAAGCCCAGCAGCAGCAGCGCGGAGCGGTAGGTCTCGGTGGCCTCGCCGAAGTCGTTGGCGATCAGCGCGGCGATGGTGGTGCCCGGCTCCAGCAGCGAGGGCGACAGGCGCACCGCGTTGCCGATCACGAAGGCCACGGCCATGGTCTCGCCCAGGGCGCGGCCCAGGCCGAGGAACACGCCGCCGATCACCGCCGAGCGGGTGTAGGGCAGGACGATGTCCCAGCTGACCTCCCAGCGCGTGGCCCCCAGCGCGTAGGCCGATTCCTTCAGCCGCGCCGGCACGGTGAGGAACACCTCGCGCATGATCGACGAAACGAAGGGAATGACCATGATCGCCAGCACGAAGCCGGCGGTGAGCATGCCGATGCCCAGCGGCGGGCCCTGGAACAGGGGGCCCACCACCGGCAGGGTGCCGACGTGGTCGTTGAGCCAGGGGGTGACGTGCTCGGTCATCACCGGCACCAGCACGAACAGGCCCCACATGCCGTAGATGATGGAGGGGATGCCGGCCAGCAGCTCGATCGCCGTGCCGATCGGCGTGCGCAGCCAGCGCGGCGCCACCTCGGTCAGGAAGAAGGCGATGCCGAAGCTCACCGGCACCGCGACGAGCATGGCGATCAGCGCGGTGACCAGGGTGCCGTAGATCGGCGCCAGCGCGCCGAAGCGGTTCTCCACCGGGTTCCACTCGGCCGAGTAGAAGAAGCTCAGGCCCTGCAGTTCCAGCGCGTGGCGGCCGCCCCACAGCATCGACAGCGCGGCGCCGGCCAGGGCCACCAGCACGAAGGCCACGCAGGCGCCGAGGACGAAGCGGAAGGCGCGGTCGGCGCGGGCGTCGCGCACGTCGCGGCCGGGAACGGCGGAGGCGTCGAGGACGGAGGTGTTCATCGGGTGCCTGCGGTCGGGAGGAGGAAGAACCCGGGGGAGCGCGGCGGCCGGGAGGGAGGGGTGCCTGGCCGCCGGCTCCGCCGGATCACTTGAACTCCGCCGCCCAGTAGGCCTCGATCTGCTGCACCAGCTCCGGCGGCAGCGGCACGTAGTGCAGCTCGTCGGCCTGCGCCTGGCCCTGCTCGAAGGCCCACTTGAAGAAGGCCAGCGTGGCGGCGTTGCGCGCCGGGTCCTTGGCCTGCTTGCGCATGAGCATGAAGTTGGTGGCGGTGATCGGCCAGGACTTCTCGCCCGGGGCGTTGGTGATCACCAGGTTGAAGTCGCGGGCATTGGCCCAGTCGGCGCTGGCCGCCGCGGCGGCGAAGCTCTCGGCGCTGGGCTGCACCCACTGGCCGGCCGCGTTCTGCAGCGAGGCGTAGGGCATGCCGTTCTGCAGCGCGTAGGCCAGCTCGACGTAGCCGATGCCGCCCTTGATCTGCTTCACGTAGGCGGCCACGCCCTCGTTGCCCTTGCCGCCCACGCCGGTGGGCCATTGCAGCGAGGTGCCCTCGCCGACCTTCTGCTGCCACTCCAGGCTAACCTTGGCCAGGTAGTTGCTGAAGTTGAAGGTGGTGCCCGAGCCGTCGGAGCGGTGCACCACGGTGATCTTCTCCGCCGGCAGCGCCACGCCGGGGTTGGCCGCGGCGATGGCCGGGTCGTTCCAGGTGGCGATCTTGCCCAGGAAGATGTCGGCCAGCAGCGCGCCGGTCAGGCGCAGCTGGCCCGGCTCGACGCCCTGCAGGTTGAACACCGGCACCACGCCGCCGATGGCGGAGGGGAACTGGCCCAGGCCGGCCTCGGCCAGCTCCTCGCTGGACAGCGGCTTGTCGGACGAGCCGAAGTCCACCGTCCCGGCCTTGATCTGGGCGATGCCGCCGCCCGAGCCGATGGACTGGTAGTTGATCTTGTTGCCGGTGGCGGCGTGGTAGTCGGCCGACCACTTCGACACCAGCGGGTAGATGAACGACGCGCCGGCGCCGGAAATCTCGGCCGCGACCGGCGTCTGCTGGCCGGCGGGCGCGGCGCCGTCCTGGGCCGGAGCCGCGGAGGCGGGGGCGCCGTCGCCGGAGGGCGAGCAGGCGGTGGCGGCCAGGGACAGGGCCAGGGACAGGGCGGCGAGGCGGACCGGGGCGGGAAGCATCGGGGATCTCACGACAGGAAGGAGCGCCGGCCGGGCCGGCGTGGGCGTAATGAAATGATGTTTTTGTTACACCCGTATGACATTTCCCCGCGGCCCCGCCGGACGGTCCGGGGGGCCGTGGAAAGGAAAGGGCGCGGACCGTCCGGTCCGCGCCCCCGTGCCGGGCGGCGAGGGGAGAGAGGGGCTCGCCGCCCCTTGCTCAGTACTTCATGTTCTGGGCCCAGTACGCCTCGATCTGCTTGACCAGGGCGTCGGGCAGGGGGACGTAGTCCAGCTGGCGGGCCTGGGCGTCGCCGTTGGCGTAGACCCACTGGAAGAAGGCCTTGGCGTTGCGGGCGCCGGCGGCGTTCTTCGGCTTCTTGTACATGAGGATGAAGTTGGTGGCGGTGATCGGCCAGGCGTTCTCGCCCGGGGCGTTGGTCATCACCAGGTAGAAGTCCTGGGCCTTGCCCCACTCGGCGCTGGCCGCGGCGGCGGCGAAGGTCTCGTCGCTGGGCTGCACGAAGCGGCCGGCGGCGTTCTTCAGCTGCACGTGGGAGAGCTTGTTCTGCAGCGCGTAGGACAGCTCGACGTAGCCGATGCCGCCCTTGATCTGCTTCACGTAGGCGGCCACGCCCTCGTTGCCCTTGCCGCCGATGCCGGTCGGCCACTGCACCGAGGTGCCCTCGCCCACCTTCTGCTTCCACTCGGGGCTGATCTTGGACAGGTAGTTGACGAAGTTGAAGGTGGTGCCCGAGCCGTCGGAACGGCGCACCACGGTGATCTTGGTGTCGGGCAGCGCCAGGCCGCGGTTGAGGGCGGCGATGGCCGGGTCGTTCCAGCGGGTGATCCTGCCCAGGAAGATGCCGGCCAGGGCGGGGCCGTCCAGCTTCAGCGCGCCCGGCGCGACGCCCTGCACGTTGACGATCGGCACCACGCCGCCGATCACCGACGGGAACTGCGCGAGGTTGTACTTGGCCAGCTCCTGCGGCGGCAGCGGCGCGTCGGACGAGCCGAAGTCGACGGTGCCGGCCTTGATCTGGGCGATGCCGCCGCCCGAGCCGATGGACTGGTAGTTGACCTGCTTGCCGGTGGCGGCCTTGTAGTCGGCCGACCACTTGGACATCACCGGGTAGACGAACGACGCGCCGGCGCCGGTGACGTCGTTGGCGTGCGCGTGGGCGGCGAAGGACAGCGCGACCAGCGCGGCGGCGGCGCGGAACTTGGACATGGCGTTCAAGCGGGGCTCCTGTTGGGGCAGCAGAGGGGACGCGGCGGGACCCGCGTCGGCCCGGCCATTGCACAGGCGATGCATGACAGCCGGATGTCGCAACCATGACGGGAGGATGACCGGCGGCGGCATCCTGCGCCGCGCCTTCCCGTCATGTGACAGGCGGCGTCATACGCCTGTCATGTTTCCGCCACATGCTGCGCGCGGAACCTGGCGGCGCGACCTTCCCCGCGCGCACCGGCCGGGGCGCCCCCCTCATCATCCGGAGAGCATCCATGCGTCATTCCCCCCTGGCACTGGCCCTGGCGCTGGCCGCCGGCACGGCCGCCTTCGACGCCGCCGCCGCCGACAGCGCCGAGCTGGCCGAACTGAAGGCGCAGCTGGCCGCGCTGCAGGCCCGCGTGGCCGAACTGGAGGCGCGCACCGACGCGCAGTCGGACATCAACGTCGGCACCCAGCAGAGCATCGAGAACATCGCCGCCACCACGCCCAAGGTGGAGACCAAGGGCGGCCTGAAGGTCACCTCGCCCGACAAGCAGTTCGAGGCCTCGCTCGGCGGCCGTATCCACTTCGACGCCTACGCCTTCGACCGCGACCAGGCCTCGGCCACCGGCACCAGCGAGTTCCGCCGCGCGCGCCTGACCCTGGCCGGCAAGGCGCTGGGCTGGGACTACAAGCTGGAGCAGGACTTCGCCGCCGGCACCAACCTCGAAGGCCTGCGCGACGCCTACATCGCCACCGGCCTGTGGGGGGGCAAGGTCACCATCGGCCACTTCAAGCCGTACCGCTCGATGGAGGAACTGACCAGTTCCAACGACCTGCTGATGATGGAGCGGCCCTTCGCCTCGGCCACCGGCCTGTTCAACGGCCGCCAGTTCCAGCAGGGCGTGGGCTACCAGCGCGCGGGCGAGAACCACACCGCCGGCTTCACCGTGTTCAACCTGCGCGGCGCCTCGGGCAGCCGCAACGAGGGCATGGGCGCGGCCGGCCGCGTCACCTGGGCGCCGATCAATACCGACAACGACACCCTGCACTTCGGCGGCTGGGCCAGCCGCGAGGACGCCAACCAGGGCTCGGCCGACCTCGTCGCCTCGGCCAGCTACGCCGGCCGCCGCGGCCCGTCGCAGGCCATCGCCACCACCACCGGCGCCAGCCGCAACACCGTCACCGCCTACGGCCTGGAAGCGGCCGGCGCGTTCGGTCCGCTGTTCTTCCAGGGCGAGTACGTCAACGCCGTGTTCGGCCAGCCCATCGGCGGCGACCAGGACGTGACCACCTGGTACCTGCAGGGCAGCTGGCTGATCAACGGCGGGCACAAGGCGTACAAGTCCGCCACCGGCGTGTTCGGCGCGCCCAAGGTCACCGACAGGGGCCTGTGGGAGCTGACCGCCCGCTACGACACCATCGAGAACCGGGACATCGACGACCGCCAGGCCACCAGCGTCATCCTCGGCGTCAACTACTACGTCAACCCCAACCTGCGCTTCATGTTCAACTACACCCGGGGCGACAACGAAGCCACCGGGGACGAGACCGGGCAGTACGCGGTCCGCACCCAGTTCAGCTGGTAAGCCGCCTGGCTTCCGGAAGAGCCCCGCCTGCGCGGGGCTCTTCCTTTTCATGCGGATGTCTCAATGCGCGGCCGTCACGAACTGCGCCTGCACGCGCAGCCGGCCTTCGCTCTTGGCCGCGCTGAGCGTGGCCGGCGCCAGCCCGTGGTCCTGGCGCAACGCATCCAGGAACGCGAACAGTTGCCCCGGGCTGGCCGCATCGGCCTCGATGCCGAAGCCGCCGTCG